>CAZJXH010000008.1:0-28973 GCA_964549475.1 uncultured Oscillospiraceae bacterium | reverse complement strand
TTGAATAATAAAAAACAAAAGACCGTTCCAATCGCGGCCAGTATGGATAGGGCAAAAAATGCGAGAGAAAAAAGAATCGCACTGGAATAGGGCATTGGAGGGAGGAGGCTTTGAAAATTCTGATCGAACATCAGGTACCCGCTTATCATAAAAGAAGCAACCGCTACAGACCCGGTTACAATATCCCAGGCAAACAATATGATAAAAAGCAAAGCAGCAAAAATATCGGCAAAGAAAAGCCCGGCGGCAAGGATGATTTTATTCCCTTTCGGCGGAACTCTGACTGCTTTTTCCGGTGCGAACTGATTCGCAAGCGCTTTCGGATCTCCAAGCTTTGCAGCGACTTGTTCTTCCGAATATCCATCGTCGGTCTTGAAATCAAAATGCTGTTCGTATTCTTCGATGATTTCTTCTGTATCTTTCATCTGAAGATTATTGTCCAATAATGTTTTTCTGAGCTCACTGATAAATTCATCTCTATTCATATTCAATCCTCCCTTAATAATGTTTCAACTATTTTAATAAAATCCAACCATTCGGTTTTTGCGGACAGGTACTCCTTTTTCCCCTGATCAGTGATCTTGTAATACTTTCTGGGCGGGCCTCCGCTTTCTTCGGAGAGATAGGTTGTCACCAGTCCATCGCTTTTCATCTTGCGCAGAATCGGGTAGATCGTACCGTCCGAAATATCGATATGTTTGGAAATGAATTCCGAAACATCATAGCCATAGCTGTCTTCACGAAAAAGCCGGGATAGCACGCATAATTCGAGAACGCCTTTTTTATATTGGATATTCAATGCTTTTCACCTCCATATTTAGAAATATAATTAGTTGTTTTATGTCACTACTATATATAATATAGTAGTGACAATAATTTGTCAAGCTGCAATTTCATAAAAATAATCCTAAAGTTTTTACCAATCCGTACGATAATACGGGTGAAAAGTGATTCTCAAACGGATGATCATTTTATTATCTTATACGGGAGGCAGAAAGATGAATATTGCATTAGTTTCAAATGCAGGCGGCAGTGCAACCATTACAGCCAATGAAACAAAAATCAAACAGCTTCAGAACCAAGTGACAAAAATCCAACAGGAAATTGTTGAAGTCAATCAAAGCAGCGATGATGTAAAAGTAAAACAAAAAGAGGTTGAAGTGCTGCAAGTACAAATTGAACGAATCCAGATGCAGATTAACGAAATGCAGACCGAAAAGGCAAAAGATGCAACCGAAAAAACGATGGAACAATCAAGTCAGGCCAAGAAAGCAAAAAAAACCGCAATCGAAAAGCTGGAGCAGAAGAACAAGCTCAGAAAAAAACTGAATGTGGTTGTTTAAAATTTTACTAAGCTGAAATAAATCACATTCTTATATTTTCTCAATATTCCGGCTAAAATTAACTGGATTATTTAAGGACGACTGAAAAGCTGTCCTTTTTTACATATATTTATCTAGAGTACTTAATGCAATATGGGGACGGTTCTTATATTGCATAAATGAAATAAAATGCAATATAAGAACCGTCCCCATATTGCACCCATATTACACTCAGATTGCACATGTTCCCCCATGTTCCATTTTTTCGTAAGCGATTGCCCTGAAATAATAGCAGAATAATTGTAAAATTCCATATTTTCAGTTAGAATAATTCATAGGACAATATAGACCAGAATATGATTGAAATTAGAATAGGAGAAAATCATGAAATATGATGTACTGATTATTGGCGCCGGTATCGCGGGGGCTGCGTCTGCAAGGGTTTTGGCGGAGCAGGGGAAGAAAGTCCTTGTAATTGAAAAGAATGATTTTGTCGGAGGTAATTGTTATGATGAGATGGATTCGTCAGGCGTCACGTTTCATCGTTTCGGGCCGCATATTTTTCATACGACGAATCAAACCGTATGGAAATTTGTCAATCGGTTTTCGGATTTCCGGCTTTACCAGCACACGGTTAAAAGCTTTGTCGACGGGATGTTTGTCACCTTTCCCATTAACCGGGATACAATATGTGAATTGTTCGGAGCCAGCATAACAACCGACGAAGTGAGTTCGTTTTTGCAGGGAGAAGTGGCTTCCGCACAATTCAATACACCGCCTTCCAATTTCAGGGATGCGATTGTATCGCAAGTCGGGGAACGGCTTTATGATAAATTATTTAAAAATTATACCATCAAGCAGTGGGAAGCGGATCCGGTCAATCTCTCCGCGGAAATTGCCGGGCGTATTCCAATAAGACAAAACCGGGACGGAAGATATTTCACCGATCCTTATCAGGGAATTCCGGAGAAGGGATATACCCATATGATCAAAAAAATATTGGAACATCCGGGTATTGAAGTAAAAACCGGCGTGGATTATTTTGCGGAAAAAGAATATTATGACAGGAATGTAGAATGCTCTTTTGTTGTCTATACCGGACCGCTGGACCAGTACTTCAAGTATTCCCATGGGAAATTACAGTATCGGTCGGTCAAATTCGATTTTAAAAAACTACCCATCCAGCAATATCAGCCGGTGTCAGTCGTCAACTACCCGAATGACTATGACTTTACCCGGATAACCGAGTTCAAGCATCTGACAGGCGAAGAGTCCGACCAGACGATCATCTGTCTGGAATATCCCTGCGCCGAGGGCGTTCCTTCCTATGTCGTATTGAATAATGAGAACATCGAAAAACGGGAATTGTACCAGAAAGAAGCATTAAAACTGGAATACAAGAATAAGGTGTTTTTCATCGGCAGACTCGCCGAATACAAATACTATAATATGGACCAGGTGATCGCTGCCGTGCTGGAGAAATTTTCCGGAGAGAAATGAAAAAGAAACAGTGCCCTGTGACCACTAAAACATATATATAGCCGATATTTAGCCTACAAAGAAAATTTTACAGGGCAAGTCATCGGATGAAGAAATTCAATGTGGATTGTGATTGACGACAACGATTCCATACAGAAAATTAATCGGCGGTACATTATGGAAATAGAGGTTACAGGGCAATTGTAAAAACAAAAGAAGTCAATCATTATAACAACAATCAACTTCTTTCAATGTGATATTCTGGTGGGGATGAAGGGAATTGAACCCTTACTACCTCACAGTAACCAGATTTTGAGTCTGGCGCGTCTGCCAGTTCCGCCACATCCCCATATGAACTCTTCAAGTTCTTAATGATATTAACAAAGGACTTGTATTTTGTCAATATTTAGTTTATTATTATTCCATAAGACCTTTTAATTAGTCCTGTGAGGCTAGAAGGGTAATTCGCATCACTGTATTCTATCGCGACAGGTTCGCAGAATCAGTTCATTTTTGCTAATTATGCTTCCAGCCATCAGGCAGGAAGCATTTTTTATGGAGGGAAATAAAATGATCGAGAAAGCAGTCCTGATGGATGCTCCAACATTGGAAAGAGCACTGACCCGCATCGCTCATGAGATTCTGGAACGGAACAAAGGAACGGATAATCTCTGCATCATCGGAATTCAACGCAGGGGAGTGCCTTTGGCGAACCGAATCGCAGACCGGATCGAAAAAATCGAAGGAATACGGCCTCCTGTCGGAATCCTGGATATCACCTTCTACCGGGATGATTTGAGCATGCTTTCAGAACATCCCGTGGTGAATGGAACAATGATTGATTTTGTTGTAAACAACAAGGTCATTATTCTGGTCGATGATGTTCTTTATACCGGAAGAACAGCCCGCGCCGCCATTGAAGCGGTATTTGACATGGGAAGGCCTTCCTGTATCCAGCTTGCCATCCTGATCGATCGCGGGCATCGTGAGCTGCCGATACGAGCGGATTATTTTGGAAAGAACATCCCGACATCGAAGTCAGAGTCCATCCATGTGAAGGTGATGGAAATCGACGGAATGGACGGCGTTGTTTTGTGCGATCAAGATGAAAGGCGGTTGAATTAATATGCAATTGACTTCTAAGGACCTGTTAGGGCTTAAAGAGCTGCCTGTCGAAGAAATCCAGCTGATTCTTGATACCGCAGAAAAAATGAAAGTGGTTTTGTCTTCCGGCAATAAGAAAACATCCCATATGCAAGGAAAATCCATTGTTACATTATTTTACGAAAACAGTACAAGAACCCGTCTTTCTTTTGAAATGGCCTCCAAGTTCATGGGAGCGTCCTCTGCGAATATCTCCGCTTCCGGGAGCAGCGTTAACAAGGGCGAATCGCTTCTGGACACTGCACGGACCATTGATATGATGGCAACCGACATTCTCGTCATGAGACATCCCCAATCCGGTGCGCCGCACATGATCGCTCCTTTTCTGAATGCTTCGGTTGTCAACGCCGGAGACGGAATGAACGAGCACCCAACGCAGGCGCTCCTGGACATTTTTACCATCCAGGAGAAAAAAGGACCGATGAAAGGAATGAAAGTGGCGATTGTCGGAGACATCTACCATAGCCGCGTTGCACGGAGCAATATATGGGGAATGCAGAAATTAGGCGCGGATGTCTATCTTGCAGGACCCGCTACGCTGATGCCGAAGGAGATTGAACTGACGGGTGCGACTGTTTGCAGGAATGTCGCCCAGGCATGCGAAGGTGCGGATGTCATTATGGGCCTGCGTTTGCAGCTCGAAAGGCAGAAGAAATGCCTTTTCCCTTCAATCAGTGAATATGCGGCTTTTTTCTCTGTCAGTGAGAAAATGGTGTCACTTGCTAAAAAAAATGTTCTGATTCTTCATCCCGGGCCATGCAATCACGGGGTTGAGATGCCGACGATTGTTTATGATTCCACACAGTCTGTGATCAACGAGCAGGTGACCAATGGTGTCGCAATACGAATGGCCGTGCTTTACTTATTATCTTCCAGGAGGAATTCATTATGAGAATTAAAATAATAAACGGCTATGTAGTTGATCCGATGAATTCAGTGAATGCAGTCAAGGATATTTATGTCGCAGAGGGAAAAATCGTCAAACCGTTTGACGGGCCGTTCGATATGCAGATCAACGCAAAAGACCATTACATATTTCCCGGGTTCATTGATGCCCATTGCCATTTGAGAGACCCGGGATTTGAATACCGCGAAGACATCGAAACCGGTACTGCCAGCGCTGCAAAGGGCGGGTTCACTTCAATCGCCTGCATGCCGAATACAAATCCGGTTTGTGACAATGTCGCGGTCGTGGAGTACATCAAGAGCAAAGCCCGCAAAGTCGCGAAGACGAATGTTTTTCCCATCGGTGCGATCAGCAAGGGCCTGGCCGGGAATGAGCTGGCCGAAATCGGATTGATGGCGCAAGAGGGCATCGTTGCTATTTCGGATGATGGAAAACCGGTGTCGAATGCGGATTTTATGCGCAAGGCCATGCTTTATGCCTCGGATTTCAACATCCCGGTGATTTCTCATTGCGAAGAGCTTTCCCTTTCCAATGACGGACAGATGAATGAAGGGTTTCTATCCACGATCATGGGGATCCGCGGGATTCCAACCCTTGCGGAGGAAGTGATGATTTCAAGAGATCTATTGATTGCCCAGTACCTTGGCTTGCCGGTGCACATCGCCCATGTCAGCACCAAAACCTCGGTCCGGCTGATCCGTGATGCAAAGAAAAATGGCGTTCCGGTGACCTGTGAGACCTGTCCGCATTATTTCACCCTGACCGAAGACGCTTGCATCGGGTATAACACCCTGGCGAAAGTGAATCCTCCGCTGCGCACACAGGAAGATGTCGATGCCGTGATTGAGGGGATTGCAGACGGAACGATCGATATGATTGTCACCGATCACGCACCCCATCATACCGATGAGAAAGAACTCGAATTTTCCCTGGCCAATAACGGGATCATCGGATTCGAAACCGCTTTTGGGCTGGCGTTCACCTACCTTGTGAAAGAGGAGGTCATCGGGATGGAGCAGCTGGTAAGACTTTTATCCGTCAATCCGTCGAATTTCCTCAAACTCGGAAGAGGAAATCTTGGCATCGGGAGTCCTGCGGATATCAGCATTGTGGATGTGGACCACGAATATACATTTGACCGGTCCAAGGTCCTGTCAAAATCGAAAAACACCCCGTATGACGGGTGGAAATTATTTGGAAAAGCCGTTTATACCATTGTTGGAGGGAAGATTGGATATGAAGAATTTTGCTGACCGTCTGCTGCTGAAAATTGAAGAAACAGGAAACCCGACTGTCATGGGATTGGATCCGCTGATCGAATATGTTCCGGATTTTATTTGTCAAAAATACATCAAAGCGTGTGGAAATGCCGAAGAGGCAACCGGTCTGGCCATCACCGAATTCAACTGCCGGCTGATCGATTCGGTAAAAGGAATCATTCCTGCGGTAAAACCCCAGTTTGCTTATTATGAAATGCTTGGCGTGGAGGGAATCAAAGCGCTGAAACAAACGATCGATTATGCAAAAAAAGCCGGGATGCTGGTGATTGCCGATGCAAAAAGAAATGACATCGGGTCTACTGCGACGGCTTATGCCAAGTCGATCCTCGGAACGACCGAATGGATTGATAAGAATTCTTATCCAGTATTTGACGCAGACGCCGTAACGATCAATGGATACCTTGGAATCGACGGAGTCGCTCCTTTTATTAAAGTGTGTGAAGAGGCGGGGAAGGGGATTTTTATCCTTGTAAGGACCTCCAATCCATCCGCAACTGATTTTCAGGATTTGATGTTGGAGGATGGCCGTCCCTTCTATCAGGCAGTTGCCCAGAAAGTGGACGAATGGGGAACAACAACAATCGGAGATAAAGGATATTCCGCTGTCGGTGCCGTAGTGGGGGCGACGTGGCCACAACAGGCTTCCCAGCTGAGGCTGCAGATGAAGAATTCCATGATACTGGTTCCCGGGTATGGAGCACAGGGTGGAAGTGCGAAAGCTGCAGCAGAGAATTTCAACCCGGACGGAAAAGGCGCCATCGTCAATGCATCCCGCAGCCTGATGTGCGCATACAAGAAAGAAGGATATTCACAAAAGCAGTTCGAGGAAGCGACATACAATGAAGCGATCCGGATGAAAAACGATTTATTCAATGCGATAGCGGAAAAGTGCATATAAATAATATATTATATGTTAAAAATTTAAATAGTTGCATAAATATACATAATAGATGCATAATACAAGATAAAAATTATTCCCAAAAAAGAACAAATGGGGTACAATAGACGGAAACACAGTAATTTTGCAAGGAGTACGATAATGCCAAGAAGACAGGATATTAAAAAAGTGATGGTTATCGGATCAGGCCCGATCATCATCGGACAGGCCGCAGAATTCGACTATGCGGGAACCCAGGCATGCCGGACGCTCAAAGCGGAAGGGTTTGAAGTTGTCCTGGTGAACAGCAATCCCGCAACCATCATGACCGATTCGAATATGGCGGACAAAGTCTTTATCGAACCTTTGAATATTGATGTGATCAAGCGAATCATGCTGGACGAAAAAGTAGATTCGCTTCTTGCGACGCTTGGAGGCCAGACCGGATTGAACTTTGCCATGGAGCTTGCTGAAAGCGGCTTTTTAGCAGAAAATGACATTGAATTGCTGGGTACTTCCGCGAAAGGAATCAAAATGGGGGAGGACCGCGAAGATTTCCGGGATGCCATGCTCCGGATCAACGAACCCTGCGTCGCTTCTGGAATCGCAAATTCCATTGAAGAAGCCAAACGATATGCAATCGAGATCGGGTATCCTGTTATTGTCCGTCCGGCTTTTACCCTTGGAGGAACCGGGGGCGGAATCGTTCAGAATGCATTGGAGCTCATTGAAATCGCCACGACGGGATTAGCGGTTAGCAGAGTGCATCAGGTCCTAATCGAACGTTGCATTTCCGGGTGGAAAGAGATTGAATTCGAAGCACTTCGCGATGCAAAAGGAAATGCCATCACCATTTGCAGCATGGAAAACCTGGATCCTGTCGGAATCCATACGGGGGACTCGATCGTTGTCGCTCCTGCTCAAACGTTAACCGATATCGAATACCAGAAATTACGGACCGCTTCGCTAAAAATTGTCACAGAACTTCAGATTGTCGGCGGATGCAATGTCCAGTTCGCCCAGCATCCAACAACGGAAGAATACGCGGTTATCGAGGTAAATCCTCGTCTGTCAAGATCTTCCGCCCTTGCATCCAAAGCAACCGGATATCCAATCGCCAAAGTGGCAAGCCGTATCGCGGTGGGCTATTCCCTGGATGAGATCTCCAATGAAGTCACCGGAACCACATTTGCCTGTTTCGAACCAACGGTGGATTATATTGTCACCAAAATCCCAAAATGGCCTTTTGATAAATTTGTCAAAGCGAAGAGAACCCTTGGCACCCAGATGAAAGCGACCGGAGAAGTCATGTCGATTTCAAACACGTTTGAATCGTCTCTGATGAAAGCCATCCGCTCTCTGGAGCTTGGAATTCTGGGACTTGATGTCCCGACAATGAAGCCTTTCAGCGACGAGGAGCTTGAAACAAAAGTAAGAGTGGTGGACGATATGCGCTTGTTCGCTCTGGCAGAAGCCATTCGCAGAGGATTTTCCCTGGAACGGCTTCATGAAATCACCATGGTGGACCTCTTCTTTTTAACCAAAATAAAAAACATTGTCGATTTGGAAGAACGGCTAAAAAAGGAACCCTTAACCGATTCAATATTAAAACTGGCTGTTACCTCTGGATTCACCGATACCTGGATTGCAAAACTGTCCATTTCGGATTTCAATTCCGACCAGATCCGCGAAAAGCGGAAAGCCATGGGGCTGAATTATGTATACAAGATGGTGGATACCTGCGCAGGCGAGTACGACGCAGTCACGCCATATTTTTATTCCACGTTTGATTCAAAGAATGAAGCGATTCCAACGCCAAAAAAGAAAGTTCTGGTATTGGGGTCCGGCCCAATCCGCATCGGACAGGGAATCGAATTCGATTACTGTTCGGTCCATTCTGTCTGGGCGCTGCGCGAGATGGGATATGAAGCGATTATTGCCAATAACAATCCGGAAACGGTTTCAACAGATTATGACACATCGGATCGTCTTTATTTCGAGCCGCTTACTGCCGATGATGTGCGTGCGATTATCGAAAATGAGAAGCCGGAAGGCGTTATTTGCCAATTCGGCGGGCAGACGGCAATCAAGCTGATTAAAGCAGTGTCAGACATGGGGGTCCCGATATTCGGCACATCGGCGGATATGGTTGATGCAGCGGAGGACAGAGAACGATTTGACGCCATCTTGGAAGAAGCTAATATTCCCAGACCGAAAGGCAAAACCGTTTTTACCGAAGAAGATGCGCTTCTTGCCGCCAATTCGCTGGGATTCCCGGTTTTGATCAGACCTTCCTATGTTTTAGGCGGGCAGGGCATGGTGATCGCATTCACCAACCAGGATATTATCGAATACATGGAAATCATCAATCTGAACATTCAAGAGCATCCCATCCTGATTGATAAATACCTGATGGGGGTCGAATTGGAAGTCGATGCCGTATCGGATGGAACCGATATCCTGATTCCAGGTATTATGGAGCATCTGGAACGCGCAGGAATCCACTCCGGCGATTCTATTTCGATTTTTCCGGCTTATATCTCCGAAAAATTCCGCGAGACCATCATTGATTACACGAGGAAACTGGCAAAAGGGCTGAACGTCATTGGCCTGCTGAACATCCAGTTCATTCTTTTCAATGACAATATCTATGTCATCGAAGTGAATCCAAGGTCAAGCCGGACGGTCCCTTATATCAGCAAAGTCACTGGGATTCCGATCGTTTCCATTGCGACAAAAATCATGCTGGGAGCAAAATTATCGGACTTCGAGTATGGAACCGGGCTTTATGCCAGGTATCCCGCCGTATATGCGATCAAGGCGCCCGTTTTCTCTTTCGAAAAGCTCCATGATGTAGATACAAATCTCGGACCCGAGATGAAAAGCACCGGTGAAGTGCTTGGCCTTTCCACGAAATACAGTGAAGCGATGTACAAAGCCATCCTGGCATCCAATTTCAAGTTTCCGGTCAAAGGGCAAGGAATCCTGCTGACGGTCCGGGACAGCGACAAATACGACCTGGTTCCTCTCGCAGAACGGCTGGCCTTGCTTGGATACGATCTTTATGCAACAGGAGGAACGGCGAATTATCTGAACAAACATGGAATTCCCACCAGCATCGCCCGCAAAATCGATGAAGAATCTCCGACGGTTCTGGATCTCATCGCAAACGGAAAGGTCCGGCTGCTGGTAAATACCGCTACAAGGGGAAGACAGCCCGAACGGGATGGCTTCAGGCTGAGAAGAAGGTGCATCGAGCATGGTGTTCCGACGATTTCCTCGCTGGATACGCTGCTGGCTGTGACAGAATGTTTGGAAAGTGAAATGCAGCCGACCGATCTGGTTCCCTACGAAATCAAATCCTTTGCCGAGGTTGTTGCAAAAACCAGACATAACCTGGTGCCATTGCATGAAATGCCATCGAACAACACCATGCTAAAAAAATAATGATCGTCAACATATTATTAAACGGATTATCCGGCCGGAATGAGGGATTGTATGGGGCTGTATGAATGCAGAATCGCTGACAAGCGCTATTTATCAAAAGATCAGTTCATGTTTGACCTAGAATCAAAAGAAATTGCAGCAGAATGCTATCCGGGACAATTTGTCAATGTCCTTTGTGACTCGCTGCTGCGAAGACCTATCAGTATTTGCGGTGTTGACCGGATCCGCGGGATTTTCCAGATCGCGATCCGGGTGAAAGGCTCCGGCACGCTTTTCCTTGAAAAAAAGCAAAAAGGGGAATCTCTTTCTGTTCTAGGTCCGCTCGGGAATGGCTTCGATCTCTCCGACACCGGATCCTGCATTGTTGTGGGGGGAGGAATCGGGATCTACCCGCTTCTGTTTGTCCTGCAGGAAGCAAAAAGCCGTGGCATCAAAACCACTGCGGTTTGCGGTTTCCGATCCAAGGCGGATTCTTTTTGTCTTGATGAGATCGCCTCGTTATCAAATAAAATTGTTTTTGCTTCGGATTGCGGAGACATGGATGTCTGTGGAAACGCGATCGACGCGCTGAATAATGTTGATTTGACCAATGCCACCATTTATACCTGCGGACCGGCTCCGATGATGCAAAACGCCGCTCGGATCGCTCTTGAGAACGGAATCGAATGCCAGGTTTCCCTGGAAGAGCGAATGGGATGCGGCACGGGAGTATGCCTTGTTTGCGCCTGTAAAATAAAAACAACGGCGGATGATTATGAATACAAGCGCTGTTGCAAAGACGGTCCTGTGTTTAATGCGAAGGAGGTCGTATGGGAGTCGAACTGAAAGTGAAAATTGGTGATATCTCTTTTAAAAACCCGATTATTCCAGCGTCCGGCACATTTGGATTCGGGAAAGAAATCTCACAATATTATGATTTATCCATCCTCGGCGGGATCGTGTCAAAAGGCATTACCCGCTATCCCCGAAAAGGAAATCCACCGATCCGTATCGCGGAAACCGCTTCTGGCATGTTGAACAGCGTGGGGCTTCAAAACATCGGCATTCTGCGATTTATCGAAGAAGAGATGGATGCGTTCACTTCTTATGATTGTGTCAGTATTGTCAACATCGCCGGAAGCAGTGTCGAAGAATATGTTGAAATGACAGAGCTTCTTCAAAATACGAAATGCGATATCATCGAGCTCAATCTATCCTGCCCAAACGTGAAAGAAGGCTGCATGGCTTTCGGAAGCAGCGCGAAAGGGATCGAATCGGTTGTGGCTTCCGTCCGGAAAGTCTCCCGTAAACCGTTGTGGGTAAAACTGACACCCAATACAACAAGCATTGCCGATACTGCAAAATCAGCTGAAAATGCAGGAGCGGATGCAGTTTCCCTTGTGAACACCTTTCTTGGAATGGCCATTGATCTCAAAACCAGACGTCCGGTCTTGAGAAATAATTATGGCGGCTTATCCGGTCCTGCGATCAAACCCATCGCTTTGAGAATGGTGAATGAAGTCTACCGGTCAGTATCCATTCCGGTTATCGGAATGGGCGGAATCATGAATGCTTGCGATGCGCTTGAATTTATCATGGCTGGAGCATCCGCCGTACAAATCGGGACAGCCAACCTGGTCAATCCGTATTCATGTCACGACATCGTATTAAACATAGAGAAAGAACTGTTCAATATGGGCATAACAAATATTACCGATTTGATTGGATCTCTCAAATTATGGGATAGCGATAAAGGGTGAATTACGATATAATTGGTTTAATTAAAATATTCACAACAAGGAGATTTTATGGAAAATCGGATCATTCAATGGCTGTTTCAAACCAATGCGATCCAAATATGTCCGGAAGACCAGCCATTCTGGTATACCTCAGGAAAACTCGGTCCTTATTATGTCAATACACATTACTTATATGGGTCAAAAATCGAAGCGGAACATTTACTGGAATGCATCGGGGAATATTCAGCGGATAAAGAAAGCTGTCCGTCCAGACTTTTTTTGATGATGAAACAGCAATATCAAAACAATGTTATTTTCAAAAATGTCATGGATTTGATTGTAAATAAATGCAAAACCATGGATTTTGATTTTATTTCCGGTGGAGAAAGAAGAGATTTCTTTTTTTCCATGATTGCAGCGAACCAGTTGAAAAAACCACATGTCAGTATTTTCAAAGATGGAACGATGGTTTTGTCTGATTTCGAATTCAAGACAGCTTCTATTTTAAAAAAGAACAGCCTCAAGGGCCAAAGAGCCTTGCATATCGCCGATCTTGTCACGGAAGCCTCCAGCTATACAAGAGCCTGGATTCCCGATATTGAATCTCTCGGCGCCGTGATGGCCCATACCATCGCTATTGTCGACCGCAATCAGGGCGGAAAAGAAATATTGGCAGAAAAAAATGTTCTGTTTCATTCCTTTGCTGTCATACAGGAAGACTTGTTTCAGGATGCTTTAAAGAATGGATATATCAATGAAAATCAATATCATATGATTATTCAATTTATCGAGAATCCCAATCAATTCATGACGTCCTTCATCCATGAGCATCCCGCATTTCTGTCCGAACAGATCGCAGCAGGCGGGAAAGCCAAAGAAAGGGCTGAATTGTTTATCGGAAAAGGGCTTCATCTGGAATGATTCTTTTTAATAATAAAAGCAGGAATAAAAACACTCCTTTTATGAACCCAAATAAAACCGAAAACAGGAATGCGGATTACCAGATTGTTCGGATGAAAAGACGGACGATTGCATTGCATCTGCTTCAAGACGGAACATTGGAAGTCCGTGCGCCTCATCGGGTTTCCGAAAAAGTTTTATCGGAATTTGTCGAGAATAAAAGAGACTGGATCCAAAAAGCGAAAGAACGTCAGGCACAGGCTGTTGTTTTGCCGACATTTTCTGACAAAGAAATCCATGAGATGAAAGAAGCCACAAAAAATAGGATTGATGGCTTTTTACAGGATTTTCATGGATTGAAACCCCAAAAAGTAAATATTCGGAAACAAAAATCGGTCTGGGGAACATGTAATAAAAAAGGAACGATTTCAATCAATGCTTTTTGCTGCCTTTTGCCTGAGCCCCTTTTCCAATATATCATGATTCATGAACTCTGCCATCTAGTCGAGCTGAATCACTCTATCCGGTTCTGGGCGCTTGTCTCCTCTTATCTGCCGGATTGGAAAGCTACAAGAGCCGAATTAAATAAATTCCGTATCGGGCAAAGATAGGCAGGGCAATTGCTTGCGATATGGGGACGGTTCTTGCATTTCATAAACGAAATAAAATGAAACGCAAGAACCGTCCCCATATTCCACCTTTGTTCCTGTTCCATTTCTCTTCGCAAGCAATTGTCCTGGGGATGGAAGTGTTTTGTCGCTTTTTTTAGTTTTTATGGTAAAATAAAGGGTAAATAATCTGTGCAAAAACCCGCTTCGACATGGAATCCGCCGCGGAACAGAATTAATCGTAAAGGATGTGCAAATCATTGCAGAATAAATATTATATTCGGACATTTGGCTGTCAATTAAATGAAAATGATTCCGAAAAAATAGCCGGCATGCTTGACCAGATGGGTTTTGTCGAAACAAATGAAATGGACCAGGCGAAAGTAATTGTTTTCAATACCTGCACGATTCGTGAAAATGCAAACGACAAGATTTTTGGAAACCTGGGAATCGTCAACAATCTGAAGAAAAAGGACCCGACACGGATTATCGTTTTATGCGGATGCATGATGAAAGAAAAGCAGAATGTCGAGAAAGTCCTGAAAAAATATCGATTTGTGGACATCCTTTTCGGCCCCTCGGATCTGCACCGGTTTCCGGAAATGCTCGATAAAAAAATGCAAAGCCTGAAACGGGTTAATGATATCGGCGAGGAGGACGGCATTGCGGAAGGGCTGCCTGTCAAGCACAAAAAGAAGTTTCGCGCGCTCTGCACAATTATATACGGTTGCAATAACTTTTGTACGTATTGCATCGTCCCCTATGTGAGAGGGCGGGAGAGAAGCCGTGAAATGAGTCCAATTCTTGATGAACTGGTTGAATTGGGCACCCATGGATACAAGGAAGTGATGTTTTTAGGACAAAACGTCAATTCGTACGGCAAAGATCTTGCATCAGGAGATTTCGCCGATCTATTAAGCAAAGCCGGTGACATCCAGTCTATAAAACGGATCCGTTTCATGACATCCCATCCCAAGGATATTTCAAAAAAGCTGATTGATGTCATGGCGGAAAAAAGCAATATCATGCCTCATCTTCATTTGCCTCTCCAATCCGGAAGCAATTCGATATTAAAGAAAATGAACCGCGGGTATACCAAGGAGCAATATGAGGAAATTGTCCGTTATGCGAGGGAAATCATTCCCGATATATCGATTTCAACGGATATCATCGTCGGATTTCCCGGAGAAACCGATAAGGATTTTCAAGACACTCTTGAATTTATGGATAAAATCCGTTTTGACAGTGCATTCACTTTTCAATATTCAAAGAGGGAAGGGACTCCTGCTGCGCAATACGAAGGACAGATCTCACCGGAAGTCGTAAAAGAACGATTCGAAAAGCTTTTGGAACTGCAGAACCGATGCTCCTATGAATCGAATCAAAAAGTGCTTGGCACGGTGCAGGAAGTAATGATAGAAGGCCGAAGCGAACAGCGTTATGAATATCTGTCCGGAAGAACGCCCGAAAATCGTTTGGTTAATTTTTCATTTGACAAAGTCAAGCATCTCGATGGATGGCAAAACGAATCAGGCGATTTTGAAGGAATTTTAGCGAACGTCATGATTACAGGCGCACAAACCTTTTCTCTAGAAGGAGAGGCAGTGGAATTTTTAGCAGACTAAACGGGGGAGCATATGGCAGAAACGCTTTTATCAAAAGTCAATATGGATAAAATCACACCGATGATGCAGCAGTATATCGAGCAGAAAAGCAAATGGAAAGACTGTATATTATTTTTTCGCCTGGGTGACTTTTATGAGATGTTTTTTGATGATGCGATCACCGCGTCAAAAGAGCTGGAACTCGCACTTACCGGGCGGGACTGCGGATTGGATGAACGAGCTCCGATGTGCGGAATTCCGTATCATGCGGCGGATTCGTATATTTCCAAACTGGTTTCCCATGGGTTCAAGGTGGCCATCTGCGAACAGGTGGAAGATCCGAGTCTGGCGAAAGGCCTTGTGCGCAGGGATGTCATCCGCGTCGTGACTCCGGGGACTGTGACGGATTTATCCGGGCTGGATGAAAAAAGCAATAATTATCTGGCATCAATTTTCAAAATTTCTAATTTCTATGGATTGGCTTTTGCAGATATTACAACCGGCACTTTAGAAGCGACAATGATCATCATTGGCAATACACAAGCAAAAATCATGGATGAACTAGCCAAAAAAAATCCTTCCGAAATCATCTGCAATCAGGCATTTCGGATTTCGGCCGAATATAACATCATCGAACAGCGTTTTCATTCGCTGATCAGTGTAAGGCCCGACGATTGTTTTTCAAAAGAGCGATTCTTACAGTCCTTTCCGGAATATGAAACCGAAAATCATATCTGGATCCATGCGGTCGGTGCACTGATTGACTATATTCAGCAAACTCAGACCGACGTATTTACGCATCTCAATAAAATCGATTACTATAACCTGGAAGAATACATGATTCTGCATGTTGTCGCACGGAAAAATCTGGAATTGACCGAAACCATCCGGGATAAGTCCAAAAAAGGAAGTCTCCTTTGGACAATTGATAAAACACATACGGCTATGGGAGGACGACTCCTGAAAAAATGGGTCGAACAGCCGCTCCTGCAAGAATTGGATATTCTTTACCGACTGGATGCCGTGTCCGAACTAAAAGAAAAATTCATCAAGCGCCAGGAAATCAAGGAAGCCTTATCCGGCATTCATGATATCGAGCGTCTGTCTGGCAAAATTTCTTTACACTCGATCAATGCCAGGGATTTTATCTCGTTACGCAACTCCCTGAAGAAACTGCCGAATTTAAAGTCCACCATGGAGGATCTTCAAAGTCCGATGCTGATGGACTTGTACAAGCGCTTTGATTTATTATCGGATATCCATGATCTGATCGATCATTCTATCTTGGAAGACGCTCCGATCAGTGTCAAAGAAGGTGGAATCATTAAGAATGGCTTTCATGATGAAGTGGATAAATTGCGTGCGGTTTCAACCGATGGCAAAAAATGGCTGGTGGATTATGAGACGAAAGAACGTGAGCAATCCGGGATCAAAAATCTGAAAGTGAAATACACGAATAATTTCGGATTTTTAATCGAGGTTTCCAATTCAAACATTAATCATGTACCGGATTATTTTGTTCGCAGACAAACCTTGGTGAATTGTGAACGCTTCATTACCGAGGAACTGACAAAAATGGAGGATACGATTCTGGGAGCCGACCAAAAGGTCATTCAATTGGAATACGATGTGTTTTGCGAAATCAGAGAGACTATCAATCAGTCGGTTTCCCGCTTGTTCGAGGTTGCGACGATTCTTTCCACCATCGATGTCATTGCTTCTTTGAGCGAGGTTTCTGACCGTGAAAATTATTGCAAACCGATTGTGGATTCATCGGACTGTCTGGAAATCAGTGAAGGAAGGCATCCGGTTGTTGAAAAGGTTCTGGGTCAGGGGAATTTTGTGCCTAACTCGACAAAAATCGATCAGACTCAAAACCGGATTTTACTGATCACCGGCCCCAATATGGCAGGTAAATCCACCTATATGAGGCAGGTTGCTCAAATTGTCTTATTGGCTCAGATCGGGTGTTTCGTTCCGGCCAACAGCGCCCATATCGGTATTGTGGACAAGATATTCACCCGGGTCGGCGCATCGGATGACCTGTCATCCGGACAATCCACTTTCATGATTGAAATGAACGAGGTAGCGAATATTCTGGCAAACGCAACTTCCAGAAGCCTGTTGATTCTCGATGAGATCGGGCGTGGAACAAGTACTTACGACGGCTTGTCTATTGCCTGGGCGGTGATGGAATATATAGCCTCCAAGGAGCTTTTAGGATGCAGAACACTTTTTGCAACCCATTATCATGAATTGACCGATCTTGAAGAAACCTTGGAAGGATTAAAAAACTATCATGTAGAGGTTGACGAAGTAGACGGGGATATCGTATTTTTACATAAAATCAGCGAAGGTGGGTGCGACGACAGCTATGGAATTGATGTCGCAAAATTAGCGGGAGTTCCACCCAAAGTGGTTCAACGCGCAAAGGAAATTCTTAGTATTTTAGAAAAAGATCGGATGAAAGATAAATTACGAATCAAAAAATCATTGAAAATAATGGAAGGTCAAGTAGACATCTTTACATCATCATTAGCGTTACGCAATACTGACGGGATAATCGATGAGCTTAAATTGATTGATGTCCAAAAAATGACACCGCTCGATGCCATGAATTTGTTGTATGAATTATCCGATCGGGCGAGAAAAATAAAAGCAGAATAGACATTATTAACGCAAAAACAGTATTATACTAGAAGAAAACAAACATAATCTATATTCCGGTTCAATAATTTTTAAGATCAGGAGGCTGTCTTATGTCAAATATCAAAATCCTTGATTCTTTTACAGCAAATCAGATTGCCGCCGGCGAAGTGGTAGAGCGTCCTGCATCGGTTGTGAAAGAATTATGCGAAAATTCACTTGACGCAGGAGCGTCGGTCATTTCCATCTCCATTCAAAATGGCGGAATCGTTTCGATTGCCATTGTGGACAATGGGATCGGAATGGACAGAGAAGATGCTAAAATCGCATTTTTACGGCATGCTACAAGCAAATTAAACACCATTTTGGACTTTGACACGATTAAAACCATGGGTTTCAGAGGAGAAGCGCTGGCTAGCATTGCCGCTGTATCAAAAATCACACTAAAAACAAAACAGATTGGAAGCCAGGAAGGATCAATCATACGGATCGACGACGGAAAAATCGTCGAACACGGACCGGCCGGATGTCCGGAAGGAACTCATATTCTGGTGGAATATTTATTTTACAATACACCGGCAAGATATAAATTTTTAAAAAAAGACGCGACGGAAGGCTCCTATATTACCGATATTGTTGAACGATTCATTCTCGCAAGGCCCGATGTTTCCTTCCGGCTCAATCAAAACAACCAGGAAATCCTTCATTCTCCTGGAAATAATGATTTAAAAAGCGCCATTTTTTCCGTTTATGGAAAAGCGATTACCCAATCCCTTATTCCGGTTTCGTTTCAAACAGAGCGTATTGCTATTAACGGATTTATCGGGAAACCCGAAATCGGACGAAACACAAGGCAGAATCAAAGTGTTTTTGTCAATAGCCGATATGTGAAATCAAAAGTAATCACTGCAGCGATCGAGGAGGGATATAAAACGCTTCTGATGAAAGGAAAATTCGCATTTTGTGTGATCAATATCGACCTTTCTCCCGCACTCGTCGATGTGAATGTCCATCCCCAAAAAACCGAAGTGAAATTCTGGAATGACCAGGAACTGTTTTTAGCGGTTCTTCATGCACTAAAAGAAGCCCTGGCAACCGGCATTACAATACAAGAGATCGCACCAGCCGATAAAAAAGCGTCCGCTTCCGCCGAAGCTTACCACTATCCGGTTCAACAGGAAATCACGGAACCGCAAACGACATTCGTTCTAAAAGATACTGCGGCATTCGCGCTAAAAAATACTAATGAAGAATCCGTCCATGCAGTTAAGCAGACCGCAGCATCGGATTCTCAAGATAATCATACGGCTGCCTATGATAACGATATACAAAAAAATATCAGTATACAAAATAACAAAGATACTCAACAGACAATAAATAATATGGAAAACTCTGGGGGATTGAAGAATGATGTGATTTCAAATCAGCAGGAACCCGAGTACAACAGATCGAAAAAGCAAGAATCGGAATACCGCGATCCAATCAGTCTGAAGGTGAACGAGTTATCCAAAGCCCGCTATATCGGAGCTCTTTTTCATACGTATTTATTATTGGAATTGGATGACAACCTGATTTTGATCGATCAGCATGCGGCACATGAACGTATTTTATTTGAAAAGCTTGTAGCGAAATATAAAAACAACACGCCCATCGCCCAACCTTTGCTAACACCGGAATTGATCGAGCTTGCCGCACATGAGATTCTGCTCGTCAGCGAACACCTCGATTTTTTATCTAAAATCGGATTTGAATGTGAGGTTTTCGGGACACAAACAGTCATGTTACGCTCGGTCCCGCTTGATATAAGAGAGATTGATATCCAAGATGCGTTTAAATTGGTTCTCGACACTGTCAAAACAACGGTTCAATCCGACGAAGACCAAATTTCCCATGCTTTCTATTCGATTGCCTGCAAAGCCGCAGTCAAAGCCAGAGATATCCTGGATGATCTGGAAATAGCCCATCTGCTGGAAGAGCTGCGTCAAATTCCAAATCCAACCCATTGTCCGCATGGACGACCTGTTGTTCTTAAAATGAGTCAATACGAAATCGAAAAAGGATTTAAAAGGATTGTAACCTGATGAATGATATGAATCATGCCATTGTGATCACCGGACCGACAGCAAGCGGCAAATCCGCTGCAGCCATTCAATTGTGCAAACAATTGAATGGCGAGGTTGTATGCGCCGATTCCATGCAGCTTTACAGAGGGATGGACATCGGGACGGCAAAGCCCTCGAAAGTCGAACAAGACGGCATTGTGCATCACTTAATGGACATTATCGATCCCATCCAGACATTCAGTGTGGCGGATTACAAAAATGTGGCGACAAAAGCAATCCGGGATATTTTGAGCAGAGAAAAAGTTCCGGTGCTGTGTGGCGGGACCGGACAATATTTATCAGCAATGATCGAGGGAATGGAATATACTCCGATAAAAACGGATGACCACATAAGAAATCAACTAGAAAATGAAATGCAATCCAGAGGAATGGACTCGCTATATGAAGAATTACGAATGATTGATCCGGATTCAGCATCCGCTTTACATCGGAATGACGTAAAAAGAATCCTTCGTGCTATTGAGGTTTTCCGTTTGACAGGAATGACCAAAACACAATTGAATAAAAAATCAAAAGTCAAAGGACCCGACTTTACTTTTACAAGCTTTTGCATTACGCAGGATCGCGAGGTCCTATATGAACGAATCAATCAACGGGTTGATAAAATGCTCGAAACGGGTCTTATTGAAGAGATTAAAAAGCTTCTACTGGATTTTCCAACGCTTTCAAATACGGCATATCAAGCCATTGGATATAAAGAATTTGTTCCATATCTCCAAAATAAAACATCATTGAAAGAAGCTGCAGACTCTGTAAAAAAGGCAACACGAAATTATGCAAAAAGACAATTGACCTGGTTTAGAAAAATGGAATCACTGGTATGGATCAATAATCAGGAGACAACCCAAGTAGTTGAAGCCATCATCCAACATATCAATAAATTGGCCGAAGATTGAATTGTATGTTTACATATATAATCATATATTCGATTTGGTAAATTCAGAAATCAGCAATAAAACAAATATTTATCACAATATATGATGATAACTATATGTTTATTGTTATAATTGTTAACGAGTTCTGAAATAATTCTTATGCTTTTTACAGAATTTCATATATTTGTGATATACACTATTAATTTTTTTGTCAATCTATGTAACAATATACTTATATTTTTCAATTAAAAATTAATTCATCACAAATAAGGAGATAAAAAAATGGAAGAAAAAATCACAAAAAGACATCAAGCCAAAGATACAAATAACGAGAATGGATTCAAAAAGGCCAATCAAAATTATCAAGCAACATATGAGGCATTGAAAGAAAACGAGCAGAAATTCCATCAAAGCCAATATGTTCCTAAAATAGACGAACCGTCAATTCCATCTGCCAATTATAATAATGGTCCATCGCGGATGAAGATCAACAGCATGCAGGACAGTTTTTTAAACAATTGCAGACATGATCGTGCTGTAATTGAAATCAGCCTAGTGGATCATACAAAAGAAAAAGGTGTAATTGTCGGTTTTGATGTTAATTCAATTATTATGGAAAATGAGCAAAAATACCAATTTTTAATTATGAAATCCGCAATTATAAAAATTATACCGACAAAATTCGTGAATTATATTTTTAATGATAATTACAAATGTATGAATATGATATTGGATTATTCAGGAATTAAAAATGTAGGAGGTTAAGCTAAATGGATGCCCTGAATACACCAATCACTTTGCCTAGGATCTGACAATTCTCATTGTAGAAAGGGATTGGACTGTACTTAGGATTTTCTGGCTTCAAATAAGGTTTGCCATTCATTTTCACAAAGGTTTTAACGGTTGCCTCGTCTTCAATTAATGCGACAATGTAATCTCCAAGCCTTGCTGTATTTTGTTTCTGAATAATAACATAATCTCCGTCTAGAATAGCCGCATCTTCCATGCTGTCTCCTCGAACCTGGAGGACAAATACATCCCCTTTGTTTGAAAAAAAGTCCGAAGGGAAGGGAAGTGTGCGTTCAATGTTTTCCTGCGCAAGAATCGGTGCGCCGGCAGTGATTAAACCCACTAAAGGCAGTTGCATAACAGAAATATCAACGAATGGTTCTTGATGCTTTGATGCGGTATCATTAATGCTTATCGCTCTCCGGCGTCCTGCGGTATAGTCAAGCTTGCCGGAGTCCTGCAGGCGCTTCAGATGGGAGTGGACAGTCGATGTGGACCGAATTCCGGTTCCTTGGCAGATATCCCGGACAGAAGGGGGATATCCCTCTTTGTCGATGAACTCAATGATGTAGTTATATATTTTATTCAATGTGTTATCTATTGTTGCTCTTGTAAACTCTGCTTTGCTTGATTTAACTGCTTTTTTTACCATATAAATATATCCCCCAATCAATATAAAGGTAAAATTAATCTATGTTTATACCTAAGAGAAATTATAGCATAAAGTAAAATACATGTCAAAACAAATGTTCGACATTCGCAAATATAGGAAGAACCAAATATAAAAAGTATTAAATATGATAAATATATGTTAAAATATAAAATGATTTATTTAATAAGGAGCTTTAATAATGCCTGATTTGAAAGAACGAATGAATAAATTCTTTTATTCGATGAAGCCCATTGCGATAAAAGCCTGGTCTGATACAAAAAATGGACTTAAGTCGTTGAAGAATTTTCGTAAACCAAAAGTTTATCGATTAAGAGGTTATACGACAACAACTCGGGTTGACAAGAAAGTCCGTACCGAGCAGAACCAACGTACGTTAAGAAATATTCTGGTCGCAGCAATTTGTGCATTGATATTGGCTGTACTGTTAATCATATTCAATCCTTTTAGGGATTTAAAAGAAATCTTCAGGATAATAGGCATATAGGTTAAAAATTTCATTCTATAAATTATTTCAACTAAAAGCAATAGGATTTCAATATTGCTTTCTTATTTCTTATTTCATGAATAAATAGATAAATGGTTGAATCCAACGATTGGAATTGGATAGAATAAGCTGCATAGGCTGTTTTAAGGAGGCAAATCGGTGTTTCAAAGGAGCTAAACGAATTATCCTCTTCTGAATGCGACAAAATTATTATTTTGCGACATTATTAATTTCTTCGGATCAACATAAAAGGAAACAATACAAAATATTTGTTGGCAGCGGTTTTTTTGAATGCTCTTCTTCTCTTGATCAAATCTATAATAGATTGAATCGAAAAATCAATTCAATCACTACCCCTAATAACGGTTTCTGTTATTCCGATATTTATCCCGTTTGCTTTTCTTTGGCTTTCGAATGATGATAAACAAAAAACAGATTCCAAGGAGCACAATGATCCCTAATATTATAATGATATAAAGCGTATATTGATTATTCTTTGAATTATCCAATGTACCGGGATTTCCCTGGCTTGCTCCGATACTGTTTGATGAAGAATCATTTGATTTCACATCGGAGGTATTCGAATGATGATTGATTGTTGTAGTAAAAATGACTCTATTGTCCGCTGTGGATTTGACAATGAATTCATCGTTCTCTTTACTGACTGCCACATTGACTTCAGGATTGTTCCCGATGTATAAAGCAAATGTTTCATCCGGAGTCGACGGGGCTTGATCGTTTACCGGAACCATCGGATTGTTTTCGATCAGTATTGTCTGCAATCCTTGTTTGTTTTTTGCTGCTTCTTCAAACAGCGTTCGTGTATATGCCCATACATTTTTTGAATTGTCCCCACGGACCCCATTTAAAACACAAATCAGTTCCAGGCCGTTTTTCGTATGGCCGGTGGCAATCAGATTTGTGCCTGCGGCAGTGGTTGTCCCTGTTTTAACACCAGATATGCTATAAATCAGATCTGATGCGAAATATTCATCCTGATAACGTAAAAGCTTATTGGAATTTTCCAGGATATTCCATCCGCTATATGGATGTTTGTTTGTTGGTGCCATGGAATATACTCTTGTATTTACAACTTTTTGAAATAAATCATTTCGAAGCGCATAACGGGTGATCATGGATAAATCATACGAAGTGGAATAATGATTTTCTGCGGTTAATCCCTGGGGATTATTCCAGGAGCTGTCATTGGCGCCGATTTCCTTTGATTTCTTATTCATCATAGTTATAAAAGCCGCTGTGCTGCCGCCGACCTTTTCCGCAATCGCCTTTGCAGCATCATTCCCGGATGGCAATAGCATTCCATATAATAACTCTTTAAATGTCAGTTTTTCGCCTGCAATCAGATTGATTGCAGACTCACTGTCGGATAATGTCGCTGCATTTCTGGATACGGTGATTTCCTGATTCAAATCAAGCGTTTCAATTGCAACAATCGCCGTTAGAATTTTTGTTAAGCTTGCAGGATATATTTTTACATTGGAATTCTTCTCCAGTAGAATATTCCCTGTATTCTGATCAATGACAATATAGGAGTCCGCAACGATTTCATCGATTTTCGGCCAAATATCCGCTGCAAAGGCAGCAGTCGAAGCATTTACCAGAATAAAGACCATAATCATAGAAATAGCACAAAATTTAACCCCCCATGTATTATTTCTATTCGCTCTTCTTCTTCTCTTCTTTTTGTTAAGCATCTGATTTTCACGCTCCGTTTTAACAGGATATATTTCTATTAGCGTTCGCACGAACAAGGGATTTTAAATGTGTCCTATTCATTATGCATCTTGCTGCAAAGGATTTATTACAAAAAAATAATAGTTATTTTTTTGTAATATACTCTTTCGAGACAAGAAGCTCCGCTGTCAGTACCGCTCCTCCTGCCGCTCCCCTTTTCGTATTATGGGACAGGCAGGTGAATTTATAGTCAAAAATAGAGTCCGGTCTTAAGCGGCCGATGCAGACGCCCATTCCATTTTCGTAATCGCAGTCAAGAATTGCCTGGGGCCTGTTGTCTTCCGTCATGTACTGCAAAAATTGTTTCGGTGCAGTTGGAAGATTCAAAAGCTGCGGTTCCCCTTTGTATTGATTCCATCGGTCAATGATTTGCTCCATGGTTGGCTTATTCTTGAATTTTACGGATACAGCGGCAGTATGGCCTTCTTGAACCGCAACGCGATAGCATTGTGCGGAAATGACAGGACTGGATGCCGTCTTTATCTCCCCTTCAACCACTTCGCCCCAGATTCTTAAAGGTTCTTTTTCGCTTTTTTCTTCTTCTCCTCCGATATATGGAATCAGGTTCCCAACCATCTCCGGCCAGTCCTGAAAAGTTTTCCCCGCTCCTGAAATCGCTTGATAAGTGCAAACACTCACAGATTCCAGTCCAAACTCTTTTAATGCATGAAGAGCTGGAACATAACTCTGAATGGAACAGTTCGGTTTTGCTGCAATGAAGCCTTTGGTTGTGCCCAGACGTTTTCGTTGATGTTCGATAACAACTGCATGCTCCGGATTGATTTCAGGAATGATGACCGGAACATCCTTCGTCCACCGATGAGCAGAATTATTTGAAATAACTGGAGTTTCTGTTTTCGCAATCCGTTCCTCCAGTAGTTTGATGTCTTCTTTCTTCATATCGACAGCACAAAAAACAAAATCGACTTTTTTACAAAATTCCTCTATGTCTTCCGTGCTCCACACGATCATTGATTTTGCTCTTTCCGGGATTGGTGTAGAAATCTTCCATCTTCCTGCTACCGCTTTTTCGTATGGCTTCCCTGCAGAACGAGGCGATGCGGCTATCAGCTCCAGTTCAAACCATGGATGGTTATCCAGAATGGTGATAAAACGTTGTCCGACATATCCAGTCCCGCCAATAACCCCGACTTTGAATTTATTTTTCATCATGATCTCCTCACTGTCCACAATAGGAGGACATATGTATTTGTTACGCGTATTTTATCAGATATTTATGCTGACATCAATACTTTTATAAATATTTCACGCGTTTTTTTGATATTTTTTACTTGATTTAAAAAATATTATATCTGTTTTGTTGAATCATTCTAACTAAATTTGATCATGTAATATAAATTCTTCTTGTTCCAGACAATTTAGGTTATAATAAATCTATATCAAGCGGGTATAAACAGTTATTATATCGTAGAACTTCCTTATAATCAATAAAATAAATAATAAATAGAAGGATATTGTAATGGAAAAAAATACATTTCAGGAACTGGACCGGTATATGGGATATATGCAGGCGATTAAAGAGCGTTCCCCTCTTACCATGAAGGAATACCGGTATGACCTTGTTCTCTTTTTTCGCTTTTTAAAAAAGCATAAGAATCTTGTTCCTCAAGAAATAGATATACAGCAGATTCCCATCGATGATATTTCCAATGAATTTTTGAAAGAGATTGATATCAATGATTTTTATGCCTTCATTACTTACATGAGCATTACCCGTAAAGGATCCTCTGCGACGAGAGCAAGAAAAATCGCTTCTCTCAAGTCGTTTTTTCATTATTTAAAATCTAAAAGAAAAATAATCACAGAGGATCCCACAGTAGAATTGGAATCGCCCAAACAAGGCCGGCGCCTGCCGAAATATCTGACGCTTGAAGAAAGCAAACGGCTTTTATTATCCGCATCCGAAAACACCAAGACCTATTCATCCCGGGATTATTGCATTTTAACCCTGTTTCTCAATTGTGGAATGCGTTTATCGGAATTAGTTCATATCAATCTGAAGGACATTGAAGAAGAAACCATAAAAGTGATGGGAAAAGGGTCGAAAGAACGAACGATCTATTTGAATTCTGCCTGTATCAGTGCATTGGAATCATGGAATACGGACCGTTCCAAGCTCGGAAACAGAAAAGATGCGGATGCTCTTTTCATCAGCCGTCTGGGAACGCGAATCAGCAACAAGCAGGTCCAGGTGATTGTAAAAAATTACTTAAAAAGCTCAGGAATTGATTCTAAACGGTATTCCACCCACAAGCTCCGCCATACCGCCGCGACATTGATGTATAAATATGGAAAAGTTGATATAAGAGCACTTCAGCAGATTCTTGGGCATGAGAGTATTGCGACAACAGAAATCTATACCCATGTGGATAACGAACAGCTTCATCATGCGGTTGAAAGCAATCCATTGGCTAATATTAAAAAATAAAATAGTATTTTAAAAATCCGGAATATATTCTTTTGACGCCGATTCTTTTTGCTGAATATAAACATCGGTAAATCCCAATGAAATCGCTTTATTGACCACTTTTTCGTATTCAAATGTTGTTAATTTTCGGGCAAGGGATGGAATTCTTTCAAAACCCCTGTCCTTGCAGCCTGATTCGTAAAAATCCGGGATGTATTGGGATAACAAGGACAATGTCACCCGGTTGGAAAGATTCGCTTCAATCCATTCCAATATTTTGATGGAATCTTGATAAAATCCTGGTAAAACTAGATGCCGGATCAGGACGCCTTCCTTCATGATATCGATTGACGAGTTATTATCATTCCTGTCTTTACAAACATTTCCGCCTCTGCTATGGTTGCTGCAATTATCACTATTATTATTGTTGTCATGACGTGCTGTTGTATCGATCTTAATATATTGATTTTTAGGATGCTGCCTTACCATCTCTGTAATGGCCTTCCCCGCTATTTCAAAATAATCCGGGGCATTGGCGATTTTTCCGGATAGTTCCGAACTGCAAAACTTGAAATCCGGAAGATAAACATCCATGATCTGATCAAACGCTTGAATCTGATTTACTGTCTCATAAGCGCTTGAATTCCAGACAAATGGTATATCAAGGCCATTTTTTCTCGCATGGTCCATTACCGGCAAAAGTTCAAATGACACATGGGATCCGGTTACAAAATTGATATTGTGGCAGCCAAGATTCTTTAGTCGAAACAGTTCTCTTTCCAGGATATCCGCTTGGATTTCGTTTTTTTCAGGATTTTTAATGTTGCTGATTTTATAGTTTTGGCAAAAAGCACATCCGAGATTGCATCCGGAAAAAAACACGGTTCCGGATCCTGCTATCCCGCTTATGCAGGGCTCTTCCCAAAAATGCTGCATACTTTTCGCAAAAGGAAACCAGGAAGTGGCATCTGGTTTTCCGCAATAGTTCTTCATCGCCGACAACCCATGACCCGCTTTGGTTCCCGTTTTTAAACCGCATTTTCTCGGGCATCGGCTGCAAATCATATCTTATACATTTTCAATAAAGGCTTTATAAGCAAGATAGGTATAATACACATCAATTTTACTTGTCACTTCAAAAGGTGCATGCATAGATAAAACTGGTACACCGCAGTCCAGGACCTCCATCCCCAAATTCGCCATATACTTGCAGATCGTTCCACCGCCGCCGATATCCACTTTCCCCAGTTCACCGGTCTGCCATGGGATACTGTTTGCATCAAACGCTCTTGTGACTTCAGCAAAGAATTCGCAATTTGCATCACTTGCACCGGATTTTCCTCTCGATCCCGTATATTTCTCAAGGCAGATTCCTTTGCTGAGATATGCCGAGTTTTTTGGATCTGAAACGGTAGAATAGGTCGGATCGTAGCCATTGCATACATCCGCTGAGAGCATTTTTGAATTGGCAATGCATTTTCTAAAGCCCAGCTCATCATATCCATTGGATGTCTTTGCATAAATTTCAGCTAAAAAATTCTCGTATAAACGGGGTTTTGCTCCGGTATTTCCCTCGCTCCCGATCTCTTCTTTATCCGTTAATATGCATATACATGTTTTTAGCGGGATTTCTTGCTGGGTAACGGCAACCAGGGCCGGAAATGCACATACTCTGTCATCCTGGCCGTATGCGCCGATAAAACTGCGGTCGAATCCAACATCTTTCGCTTTATAGGCGGGGACCATTACAAGTTCTGCTCCGACCAGGTCTTTTTCGGTGATCCGGTATTCATCATAAAGCAGCTTCATCAGGGCAAGCTTATATTTTTTTGATATGTCTTCCTTGTTTAAAGGCAATCCGCCGATGATGATATTAAGGTACTCCCCTTTAATG
>CAZJXH010000007.1:0-29799 GCA_964549475.1 uncultured Oscillospiraceae bacterium | reverse complement strand
TTTTTTAATTTACCAAGTTATTTAAAATGGGGAGTAACTGCAATATTTGCAACTATAGGGGGTGTATTAGGTGGATTATTCGGGCCATCTATCATTAGCAATGCATTACCAAAATTGATAAGCTGGTTAAAAGAAATAAGACGAACTACAAAGTTTATAAAGCCAAAAGGAGAAAATCTTGGTGGAATAGTTATTATGAATAAAGTTCGCATTATGCTACATTTACCTCATCTAAACAATCCAATGAGTCCTCATAAATACCTCCATTTACAAGTAGAAGTATTTTCATTCAAATGGCGAATACGATTAGGAAGGAATATATAAGTATGATATCAATTAATTTGTACAATAATAATAAAAATAAAATATTGATTAGCTTCTACAAAGAAAATATTTATGAAAAGCAAAAAGTTTTAACCAAGATCAATGAAATTTTCGCTATCAGTAAGGTTAAGTATTTTATTGTAATCAATGGTCTGGGTGCTTCAATAGAAGAGGTATTATCTCAAATAATTAGTGAAAATTTTATTTTTGTTGATAAATATAAATATAAATTTGTTGTAAAAGAGCTACCTGTATTATATTTGTACACAGAACATAATGAGGATTATGAAATTATATTAAAATATATTGAATCCTTTAACGAAGGGGATATTTCGATATCGTTTCTTAATCCGCAAATATCTTTTGTTTTTGAGGACAAAACAGATATAAACAAGATTATTAATTATTCAAATGAGAACAGCATCCTTTGTATTAATATTAATTCAGACAGCGAGGTTTTTGAGATTAGTAATTGTAATAAAAATATCTATTTATTAGATGTTTGTGAGAAGGTCACAAAATTATATCTAGCAAATTCATAAAATCTATTATTAATTATTTTTTAAGAAAATATTTTAATCATGGACAGACTCGTGGGAAGCGGGAAGACAGCCTGCAACGATGAATAAAATAGAAAATAGCCTTTTATTCAAGTTTAATGAAAACGAAGTTTGGACAAGACCTACAACGGAAAGGTGAAATGCATGATTATTTAGAAATTTCAATAGAGGAGTTTACAAGCGGTTTTGATGCAGAAAAAAAGAGTATTTTATGCAACTGTTGAATTGCAATACAAATAATTGAAACAGCAGAGACTTCGAACCCCGAATACATAAGAAGAATAAAAAATTAGAAACGGCAACGAATACTACTATGTCACCAACCTCCAGGGCGATGTGACCGGATTGATTGACTCGACCGGTGCGCTGGTAGTAGAATACACTTATAACGCATGGGGAAAGATCCTTTCCACCACAGGCACCTTGGCAACTTCATTGGGACAGTCGAATCCGTTCCGCTACAGAGGGTATTATTTCGATACCGAGACAGGACTTTATTATGTAACCAGCCGTTACTATGATCCAGAAACATGCCGCATGCTGAATGCGGATGATACAGAGATACTGCAAGAGACACAGGAAGAACTGTTAGGAGCGAATCTGTTCGCGTATTGTGGGAATAATCCGGTGATGTATTCTGATTCCACCGGAATGTGGCTTGACCGTCTAATCTGTGGTGTAGTTGGAGCAGCGGTTTTTGGAACATTAGCATATGTCGTATGTAAAGTAGTAGGTCTTTTTGTCCCAATCGATAAAAAGACAACCGCAGCAATTACAATTGCGTTTGCTGCGCTTGGAGGCGTAATTGGAGCAGTACTCGGACCATCTTTTATGTTCAAATACGCACCGAATTTACTTAAAGCGATTCAACAAATTGAAAAAACAAAGTTTTCACTTAAAGCAATAGGACCAAATACTGGTGGAAATGTATTTGGAATTGTTATTTCAAATATACTGATTATTATGCTACATGCTCCTCATCCCAAATACAATGAATGGTTTTTCCATATTCAAGTTGAAGTGAAATTAGGCGGAAAGCAATTTGTTATCTGGAAAAAGTCAATATGGAATGTTAATCCAAAGACATGGGGGAAATGATATGTTAGATGTTTTGTATGAACTTTCTAGTGAATTTGAAATTCCTACTCTTGATGGAGAAGAATGTACAATATTGATTTCTTCGGATGATAATGTAAGCTGCAATATTGTATATAATATTCTTGTGAATGTTTTCCTAAATAATGAATTGATATTTAAAGCATCCGGCTTTCCCGATAACATTAATTGTGTTTTAGAAATGATTCATAATTGCAGTCCCATTCATTTTGAAGGAGATAGCAAAAAGTTCTTTGTAAAAAAACAGCCAGAAGTATATGCAAAAATATCTGATAAAAAAGTCTTAAGTGACATTATAAACGATTGGACGAGTACTGTATATGAGAGAAGGTTTTTATATGTTTTAAAAGAGGGACAATTCAATCATCTTCGTGACATAATTGAAAAAAATGTCTATGTTGATTCAAACAACCTTTTAAGTTCATGGACACATTTGAATTGTCTGATTGAAAATGCTCCTGATGCAAAAAATCACAATACGTTTATTTTAACCTTTAGAAAAGAATATTTATGTGAAATAAAAAAGCTTTTAGGGTAAACAATTTAAATGGAACATATGAAATAAAACAATTGAGAATGATTTAATCAGTGGATCTGATCGAAACCATCGAACGGCACAAGGCAAGAACAAGCCAATCCCCGGAACGGATCCTGGCAGACCATATCTATTGTACCCGGAAGAATCTTCAATACTGCGAGAAATATCATATTTAATCTTAAAAGGTTATAAAATCATCGAAAATGGATTTAAGATGATTAAGTAGGAGGGGATTGAATGCAAAGAACAATGCCTAACGAAGAACTATCAGCTTGTTTATTAAAAATTCAAAATCAGTCGGATGATTTTAAATTATTTTTACACCAATATGTTACAGGAAGTACTTGGATTCGCAGTCGTGGAGAAGAAGATACAACCGTCTGGGGAAAACTCAAAGGTGATGAATTAGAAATAGCAAAAAATATTATAATAAATGAATTGAGCATTATTCCAGACACTTCATACATCCGAGCTGTTGGTTATTTTCGCGACCCAAAGGCAATTCCAGTATTAGAAAGAATAATTGAAAATTTGCCAGAAAAATTCATAGGTGAAAAACTCGATGCTGGCAAAGTTTTGTATGACTGGATTGGGTATGAGAAATATCTAAGTATGTTAGAAAACGCATATAAACATAGCAAAGGTTCATCACTCGATTACTTAAAGGTTTCAATTGATTGGTTTACACTTGGTTTTGATCAACAAAAAAAACAATATTTTGTTCAAATGTTGAATTCCAATGCAAATAATTGAGACAGTAAATAATTTGAAACCTGAATACATTGGCAAACACAGTCGGCGTGAAAAATCCATACCTTTACCGCGGATACCGGTATGACACAGAGACAGGACTTTATTCGTTACTCACGCGATACTATGACCCGCAGGTGGGGAGGTTTATCAATGCGGATGATACATCAATATTGCAAGCGACACAGGAAGAACTGTTAGGAGCGAATCTGTTCGCGTATACTGGTTATGGGGACCGATTGTCGGTTGGAGTAATTACTATTTTAATAACTATTTAGTGGCATACTAACATGAGGATTGCGATGAAAAAGAAATCAATACTGAAATTTTTAGGAATTATTATTGTCTTTGTATTACTTATTTTTGCAATTAAATCCTGCTTTTTTGCACCGGGTTATGATTATGAACCATATGAGAATGGTTATGCTATAAGTGATTGTAAAGACTGTGCAGAATCAATGACTTTTCCAAGTGAATACAGAGGAAAGCCTATTCTGAAAATCGGCCCTCTTGTTTTTATGTTATTAAAATACTCGATTACTTCAGGCAATGTTAGTTCTGTGAAAATATTACAGATACCTGATACAGTTACAATCATAGATCATGAAGCTTTTTATGGTGTTGATAACCTGGAAAAATGCTTTGTGGGAAAAAATGTTCGAGAGATTGGCTCTGGTGCGTTTTATGGCTGTGCGCAATTATTAAATGTAAGTTTGCCGAGTTCAGTAAAGATTATTGACAAAACAGCATTTCAAGGATGTGGGAAATTGACAATATATTGTCCAACAGGTTCCTATGCTGAACAATTTGCGCGCGAAAACAATATTCCATATGTAACAAATTGATATTTGGAGTCAAGTAAGAAGAATAAGGAGATACCACTAATCATTCAGTTATAATAACTGCATTAATGAAAACACTATAAATAAGAGTAGGAATACTAAATGCAGGAGGTCATATGTTTACAACAAAAATAAAAACTGAATCAAAGGAGCAATTCAAGAAAAGCCATAAATTTTACATTAAACTATCATCGGAATTTTTTGTTTTATTATTTCTAAGTATAATTTTACCATTTCTCTTAAAATATATTTATTATTTGGTACTTTATGGATTTATAAATTTTGATTTATACGCAATTTCACAGAATATCGTAGCTAACGTTCTTTCAAATTTTTTGTATTCAACTTTAGTGATTATTTATTCATATAAAACATATGCCAATATAATCAAGGCGGATAAATCTGAATATTTAAATAATAAAAGTTTGAAGAGGATTATATACTTTAGTTGCATTATCTTTTTAATTCAATTACCTTTTTTCGTTTCATTATCAGTAATTTCAAACATACTATTAACTTCTGGGATTGAAGGAATTAGTTCTATTTCATATGAATTTTTAAAGCTTCTCCAAATTATGATTTTATTATTGAGAATGGCGCTAGATATTTTACTATATTTCTCCATTTGCGCATATGCTTTAAATCCTGACAAATCAATTAGAGTCACAATTATAAATTCATTTAAGTTAATTGTTAAGAATATTTTTAGCTATATTGTTTTTGAATTGTCATTTATTCTATGGTATATAATTCCATTCATTTTACTGGTTGTTTCATTAGGCTTAATGGGTCAGTCGTTGATGGGAATCGATGAGAAAAGAAATGTGCTATTTATTTCATTATTAACCTTCTTGTATAGTCCTTTTATGTTTGGTGCTGGACTGTATTTTTTCCCATATTATCATATTTCTAAACTGAACTTTTATAAAAAAACACTTAATGAACTGGACCCTGAATCTACAGTTTTATTTTCAATCAAATTAAGTATTAAGCAGTCAAAAATAAGCATTCTTTGTTATGCGCATCAATCAGGAATATTGAGGTAAGATTATGGATAATATTGTTAACAATTTCGTTAAAATGAAAAGTACATTTATTCTGGCACAGCAGGAGTATAGTAAAAAACACGACGAACTATTTGATGCGGCATACAAGAATGTCTGTCGTAAAGAATACGCAAAAGGAGGTGAAACTCTTCATCGAGGTTATTATTGCCCAAGTCCAGTGCTTGATGTTGTAATTGGAAATTGTAACCGAGGAAGGATTTTAAAAAGACCTCCAAAAGAAAACAATTACAATTACGAATACTGGTTTGACAGTGATAATCGCTTGATTTGTGTTTGCGAATGGAATAACATTTTTGGTAAGTTTCAAATATCTTCAACAGAACTTTTTATTTATTCTACGAATAACGTGCTCTCTCTGCACTATAACCATAATTTGTACTTAAAAGATAACAGCGCTGATATCAATTACATTTCGGAATGTTTTTATTCACAAAACAAGATTGTCAGGTATATTTTTGCCCTGTTTTTTGGTGAGAATCGATGTGAAGAGATTCGATCGGAATCTTATGAATATAAAGATTCACAGATACAGACAGTTATGCTTGAGGATTATAACTTTAGTGCAAATATATCAAGGCGTAATAAATATTTATTTGAACATGACGAAAATGGTTTTTTATCTTCTTATAAAGTACAGGAATTTGATGGAGAGACTATAAAAAATGGATATTGGGATGAACATGTTTTTTCTATTAGTAAGAAAAGGAAAATATAAATCCTCCATTTAGAATTGAAACCTAACTAATAAAACGTGGCTAGCATTCAATCATTTACTAATGGACTCAGAGTCCGAGATTGGCTTGCAGGCCAAAATTTTCAAAAACAATATGAGTTTGGAGTAAAAATAAAATGAGAGAGTATGTAAAAAAATATGTCGAATTATGTTCTATGCTTGGTGAGTACACAAAAGCAGGTGTTAAAAAACATAATAAAGCTATGAAAGAACTTGCGAAATTATTTTACGAAATTAGTAGCGATAAAAAAATGGCAGAAGAACTCTATAATGAATTAATGGATTTCGATGATGAATGTATTAGGGCAACTGCTGCTGCCCATAGCATTGGTATGAATGTTAACCTTACTAAAGCTCAAAAAACATTGAGAGATATCTCACGGAATAGTAACGAACCACTTGCTAGATTTAGTGCTGAGATGACACTAAAAACTTGGAAAGAACAAGGATATCTAAAATTTTAGCCCAGTCTATTATGAAGCCTTTATGGAAGCAGCGTCTGAAAGGTTCCTTTTGTCATATGCTGGAAGGCAAACTTTTGTCCGCGTTTTCATAACTGCATCGGCATACGGAAATATGCAATCAGTATTTAATAAAGTTGAGATGCAAGTTATTGCCGAACTGGGGTTGAAGATTATTTGGCATTTTGTCAAGTAGAGAGGAACATGTATGAGTAAACCATTGTTATTCTATGTGATTGATGAACGTACTGATTATATTAAATATTGTAAACGAAAAGGTATGATACCATATAAATTTACAGATAAGAGACTTGATGGTCAAATTTACAAAAGTGCAATTCAGTATACATACCAAGGTCATATATATAATGTTTTGAACTGTGCACAATGTTATTCGGGTTATATGATTACATTAATGCAATTGCCTAAGCTATCATATGAAGAACTAATTGACATAGCATTATCATCAACAAAATCCGAAGAAAGATCTGGAGCAATAGGAATTATTCTAAAAGATTATCCGAATGAATTTGAGCAATACTTATCATCCATCAAAGACATAGATTCTGAAAATTTATCAAAGAAAAATAATGTGAAAAGAATGGTAGAATTGATAAATAACTTCATAAAGAATAACACAAGTTATGTGTGGTCTTTAGAAAAAATATTATTCCTTTGTGAAGAACTTGAATCAAGATTATTATAGTAGCATTAACCCTAATTTGAGTAAAACAATGCGAGTTAGGGACTGGCTTGCTGGACAAAGCTTCGAAAAACAATATAAATTTGGTGTTGAAGTTCTTCGTAGATTTGGAGTAAAAATATGAAAAATTTAACTACAGAACAAATTATTAAGCATAAAAGCTGAAAAGGTTCTAAAGCAATGAAAGAAAATTTCTCGGTAGGTAGTGTGCAACTTAGTAAAATAGAAAGCAAAAACTATTACAAAAGCTATTAGTGACAGCCAGACTACGTTGAGCTATATAGATAAAAACCAACAGGCAGGAAGCCGCGTCTTCCTGCCTGTTGGTTTTTTCATTTGATCAATCCGATAGCGTAGTTATTTCAACCCTGTTCAATCAGGACATTTTCTTTTTGCGACGGCGCAGAAGAATGATACTGCCGGCGATCAGCAGCGCGAGCACAACAACGCCCGTTATGATAAGAACAATCTGGGTCGCATCAAGACTGGCTTTGTTATCAAGGGTGAATTCGAACCAGATACCCTCGGTCTGATGCATGAGACCTGCTGACATTTTTCCGAAAGTAAAATAGCCTTTGACAGTAACAGGCAACTTGGCCTGCTTGGCGGCTTCCGTCGGTTTGATATTGACACGGGTACGGTTGTTGGCATGATCGAAGGTGACATCAAGATATTCCGCGTTTTCGAGAAAGGTTACCTTTATATCGCTGTATGTGCATTTCTTGGTAACATTGCAAGTAAAAGCGTCGATCTGACATGGAAGGGAAGCAATGGAATCGTCGCTGATAAAATCAGCCCAGCCATATTCTTTATTGACACGCAGCAGACGTTTCAGCGGCGCGGGGGATTTTCCGGCGATCAGCTGATCGACATATTTTTGTACATCATCAAATAAATTGTATCCTTCCGTCAGCTTTTCGGAAGAAGGCGCTTGTGTGACGGTACCGGCCGATGAGTTGCTATTGGATGTCTCCGGCGCAGCCGTCGAGCTTTTGCTGACCGTCGATGAACTGCTGGCAGCCGTCGAGCTTTTACTGACGGACGCTGAGCTGCTGATAGAGGATGAGCTGGCAGCAGTTGAGCTGGAGATGACCGGCGCATCGGGAACCGGTGTTTTAGAGTCCAGCAGGGTGAAGATCACTTGAACAGGCTTGGTCTTGTGATTGGACTTTTCAAAATAGATCTCCGCTTTGACGCTTATCGGAAATTTCGCTTTCAACCCTGCCTGGGTAGGCTTGAAAGTCGCCCGGATACTGTTCCAGGCCTCATACTTCGCGTAACCGAAGGTAACCCCTAGGAGGCCGTCATTTTGCGTGAACACAACCTTTATATTATCTTTGGTGCACTGCTTGGTCAAGGCACAGGGCGCTCCGTCGGTTTGGCAGGGTATGAAGGGCGCCAATCCTTCGCTGAGCAGATCTGCTTCCTCATAAGTTTTGTCAACATAGAGAATCCTCCACAGCGGGGCGGGAGACTGGCCGCCAACCATTTGTTCCACATAAGCCTGTATATCGACAGCCAGATCGAATCCTTCAGCCGGAGCGGTTTTTGCATTTACGGGAAGTGTCGGGATAAATAGGATTAGTAATACTAAAGTCAGAAAAAATGTTCCAATTCGTTTCGTAACAGGTGCTCCTTTAATTGTTTTATATTTATTTAGTCAAGTCCGGATGGCTTTCTTCGAAGCGATCTCTATTTACGATCACCCTCTGGAATGCTTCCGTTTGCGTCTGGGCAGAATAAACAGGCTGATTATCAGGACAGACGACAGCCCCAGCCCCGCGATATCCATGGATAGAGTGTCGCTGGTATTGACCACTTTACCCTGTTCGTTTTTACTCAATGTATAGACAAATTCGAGGCCCTTGGATTTATGGACAATGCCGTTTGTCGTAGTTTCAAAATAGAATTAGCCTTTTACAACCGCGGGCAGCGGTGCTTTTTTAGCCGCATCGGTCGGCTTGATATAGACCCGGACGCTGTTCCATCCTTCGTATTCGGCGTTTCCGAATGAAATATCCAATAAATCCGCATTTGCAGTAAACGCAACTCGAACGTTATCCTGGGTGCATTGTTTGATTCCACTGCAATTATTGCCGTCGGTCTGGCAGGGAATAAAGGGGATCAGTCCGGTGCTGATCAGGTTGGCATTATACTGATTATTGATGTTGAATGTCCTTTTCAACGGAGCTGGTTTCTTTCCGGCTACCAATTGTTCCACATATGCCTGCATCTCGACAGCAAAGTCGTCTTCTTTCTCGAGAACAGGACCTGGATTTGCACTGTCTTTGGTATCCAGTGTAAAGACAAACTCGATGCCCTTGGATTGATGCACCACACTATTTACTGTGGTTTCAAAATAGAAACAACCCCTCACAGTAGCGGGCAGTTTGGCATTTCTGGCTGCCGCGGTTGGTTTGATATAGACTAGAACGCTGTTCCAATCGCCATACTCGGCGTACCCGAAGGTGATATTCAGCATATCTGCATTTTCTGTAAACGCGACTCGAATGTCGTTTTTTGTACATTGTTTGATCGCACTGCAATTGTTTCCATCGGTGCGGCAGGGAAGAAATGGAATCAGTCCGGTGCTGATCAGGTTGCCGGAATACTCCTTGTTGACATTGAACGCGCGGCGGATCGGGGAGGGGGTTGCGCCTTCTACCAGCCGATCGGCATAGGACTGCACCTCTGCGGCGAAATCGTCCGTAACACTGATGACGCTATTCGCCTGGCTGTCCAGGGTGAAAGCAAACGCGAGACCCTTGGTTCGGTGTATGTTGCCGTCTACGGTCTTTTCAAAGTAGAAATATCCCTTGACTATAGTGGGAAGCGTGATGGCTTTACCCGCCCCGGTCGGATCGATATCGACCTGGACGCTGCTCCAGTCGCTATACTCGGCATGCCCGAAGGTGATATTCAACAACCCTGCGTTTTCGGTAAAAGCAACCTTTATGTCGTTACTCGTACACTGGCTGATCGCACTGCAGCTGTCCCCGTTCGTCAGACAGGGGATATAGGGGATTAGCCCTGTGCTGAGCAGATCGATCGGACCATTCTCTTTATCAATGTAAATTTTCCGCTGCAGGGGATTCGGAACCGGCTCGGAACGCAATTTGTTGATATATTGTTCCACTTCTGCAGTAAAGCTGAGCTTGGCAGCCTGCTTGCTGTAAAGGACAAACTCAAAGGAAATATCAAAAGATTTATGCTCGACACCGGCGGCCGTCTTTTTAAAATTGAAGCTTCCTTTCACGGCGGCGGGGAGGCTGGCCGCACTTGCCGCTGCGGTGGGGACGAATTTTGCGATGATGCGGTTCCATCCGACCGTAAAATATTCTGTCGAAACAGCAAGGAATGTTCCGTTTTCAGTAAAATCAAAATTGATGTCCCCTACCGAAAAGGCGGTACCACAGGTGCCATGGCCGACATTGCAGGGAATGTACGGCATCAGGCCCGCGCTGATTAAATTGGCATAATCATGGCTGCCATCGATGTCCAGATATCGTTTCATCACAGCGGGAGTGGTTCCGCCGACCCATGTTGCGACATAATTATCAACAGCCGCAGCCAATTCATATCCCTCGTTGTCATTGTTGATGAGCGTCAGCTCGAACAATATGCTCCTGGATCTGTGGGTGATGCCGCCTGTTGTTTTTTCGAAGATAAAATATCCTTTCACGACAGCGGGAAGAACAGCCGCTTTCGCTGCCGCGGTCGGTGTGAATTTCGCGCGGATGCAGCTTCCGGTCCCAGACGGAACACTGTCAAATGCTACGTCAAGGTAAGTGCTGTTTTCGGTGAAAACCGTATGGATATCATCTTTTGTACAGTCTTTGAAAACATCACAGCTGTTGCCGTCGCTTTGGCAGGGAAGAGAAGAGAGCAGTTCCGTGGTGATTAAATCAATCGGTTCATAATCCGTGCCAACGTGCAGAACTCTGCGCAGCGGGATTGGATCTTCCGCAGCGACAAGCTGCTCAACGTATGCCTGTGCATCCGTGGCCAGACCCAGCGACTGCTCTGGAGCAGGGCTCTCAGCGGACGTGAAGATCGGCGTCACAACCGGAGTCAAGATCGCCAGAATCAACACAAAGGCCAGCGTGAACCCCCAATTGCGTTTTGTAAACAGTTTCATAAAAAACCCCCCTTAAAACTATTTTTATTAATAAAGAAGCCTCCGCCTCTTATGACTTCATGAACGCTGATGTTTTATCGGCAAGGATATAATCTTGATTGGGGCAATCACAGCTGTAATATTACCGAAAAGTATCGAAAATCTTGACTAAAAAACAATAAATATACTAAATTTACATTCAATATATATCATTCTAGACAATGTTGTCAATAGAATTGCAAAACTAAATTTACTTTATTTTTATGGGCATTTCTTTCTTTTGATTGACATTCTAGTAAAAACGATGCTATAATTATGGCGCGCTTACCATTTAACCGTTAATGCCATGCCAGATACACAGAGTAGAACGTATACAGGAGGAGTAACATGGGCAACAATAAGATAACAGGCAAGGAAATTGCCGAGATGGCCGGCGTTTCGACAACCGCCGTATCGCTGGTTAAAACAGGGAAAAGCGGAATCGGTGACGAGACAAGAAAGCGTATCGTAAAAATCATGCGGCAGACAGGGTATTATCAAGCTTCCAGTGACATGGCGGTTACCCAGAACATTGTCTTGCTGTTCCGGGACGATCTCCATGCGATGAAGCAGTATTTTTATAACGAGGTGAATGCAAGCGTTATCAATGCATGCCGCAATCTTCCATATAATCTCATTATCACAACAGTCGATTACAGCGACGCGCAGGTGCCCCTCCCATATGCATTACAGAATGACACCGCGGATGCCGCCATTATCTACGGCGACCCGAACAGCGCTCTTTTAGGCAGACTGTCGCAGCTTGGCATTCCGTTTGTGGTATTGGACAGCAGCCGGAAAAAGGAAGAGTTATGCGCGGTGCGGGTGGACTATGAGACGGCGGCATACGACGCGGTGACTTACCTTATCAGTCTCGGCCATAAGGACATCGCGTACATCGGAAATAACAGAAGCACGATCTATGACTTTAACCTATTGGCTTTCGGCGGCTTTCAGCGGGCGATGTCCGAGAATGGTTTCACCCTTGAAATCAATCGGATCCAATTCGACGCGCATGACGAAAGCAGCCTTTATACGTGCATTGACAGCGCTTTATCCGGCACACGACAACCGACGGCGCTATTTTGCACAACGGATCTCAATGCGATTCTGACGCTTCGTTATTTATATGAAAAAGGAGTCCGCGTTCCGGAAGATATCTCCGTGATCGGGATTGATGACCTGAGTATCTCACAATACACCGTTCCCTCCCTGACCACCCTGCGGATCAACCGGGAGCAAATGGGACACTTGGGGGTTGAACTGATCGGTAAGATGCTGCGCGATGAGCAATGCCAGAGTGTATATGTGGCTCCTTGCGCGGTTGTTGTGCGGGAAAGCACCGCTTCGCCCAAAATGGCCTAGGGTGCGCCGGCCTTCTTGATTTTCCGAGAGAAGAAACATTGCAGAAAGAATCAGAGGAGTGGCGCTTAAGCGACATTCCCCTGATTTTTCACTTATTTTACTTATTTCACTTATTTCACTTATTTTATCTTATTTTATCTTATTTTTGCTTCCACTGAAGAGATACCTTTTCCTTTTGAATATAAAAGAGGGCGATTTTTGAACGCGAAAGGTGGATTTTGCATTTAAGTATTTACTGAAATATAAAGATTTAGTAAATAAAGTAAAGGCAAAACTATTGACACTAAAGATTATAGTTGCTATAATTCAAACAGTTTAGTTAATTTATTAATTCAGGAGGTACAATAATTTATAGAGAAAGCCATCAACAGGCTGATAACAATTAATATTTATTTTAGGAGGAAGAATAATGACAAAACTTGCTTATGCACAATGGCCATGGGGCGTTGAAACAAAGGAACAGTTCATACAGTCCTGTAAAGACCTGTCATCGCTTGATTACCGGTATTTTGAAAGCATCCGGACATTTATCGACGTTTTCCTGGGGGATGTGCAAAGTTTCCTTTCCCTGACCGATGAATACGATCTCCATCCCATCAGCTTCTATTTTCATATGTCCAAGGACCCGAAAGCGGACATCCAGGAGCTAAAGAAGAAAATCGACTTTGTCAAGGCATGCAATATCAAGACCATATGCGTCCAGGGCGTCTGGACCAAAGAAAAAACAACCGAAGAGTCTTTGCGTACGACACTGGGTGTCATTCAGGAATTCGGGAATATCTGTAAGGACTATGGCATCCTTCCCTGTGTGCATCCTCATGCAAATACTCCTATAATGTATGAGAATGAAATCGACTTTATAATGAAAAACACCGATCCCGCGCTTATCGGATTTGCACCGGACACTGCCCATCTTACAGTCGGCCGGTGTGATCCGCTGAAAATCTTCGAAAGATACAAGAATCGCATTGCCTTTACGCATATTAAGGACGTGCGCGGCAAGCTTGACTCCACCGGAATGCAGGGCGGCGTAGAAGTATACTCCAATTTCCTGGAGCTCGGTGAGGGAACAGTGGATTTCGAAAGTATTTTCAAACTTCTCAAAGACATAAAGTATGACGGATACCTGTGTGTTGAACTGGACACCCCGCCGGTAAGCAATCTGGCAAGTGCGAAAAAGAATATGGAATTCATGAAACAGCACTGGGGAAGCTTTGAAGAGTAATACCGTATTGGAGGACCTTATGTTATTTTATGATTCCAATCTATGCTACGGTGTTCCGGTCGATGCAGAAACGGCGCCCGTCCAGCCCTGCAAAACAATTGGAGAAATGGATGCGGCGCTGCGGCGGGCGGGCGTTGCGGGAGGACTTGTCCGTACGATCGCTACAGATGTATCCGGCGTCGCAACCGGCAATGAACTTCTGGAAAAGGCACTGGCGAATACGGAAAGCGACCTCTATGGAATGTATACGCTGCTTCCCAGTCATACCCGCGAGATTCCCTCACCGGAGAAATTACCGGCCGTGATGAAGAATGGAAAATTTGCCGCTCTTCGGCTCGCGCCTCATATACACAATTACCTGGCGAAGCCCGGCGTACTCGCGGATTATTATGAAATGGCTGCCGAGAAGCGGATTCCTGTCGTCTTTGATACAGCGTGCGGCATCACCATCGAAGAGGTATACGACATCATGGAGCGCTTTCCGATGCTGTCCGCTATTCTCGCCTTTATGAAAATATGGCCTTCGGATCGGTTTTACCGCCCGTTCCTCGCGCAGTTCCCCAATCTGCGTCTGGACTTGTCCAGTATGATTACCGATCAGGGAATCGAAGAACTGGTACATGAATACGGCGCGGACCGGCTCCTTTTTGGGAGCCGGTTCCCCGCCATGTACATCGGCGGCGCGATGATGCAGCTGCGGCATGCGGATATTCCGGAGACAGACAAGGGACGCATTGCAGGGGGCAACCTTCGTGATATGATACAGGAGGCGGTGTTATGAGCTCAGCAATCAATCCGGCAAGCGATCTGGCCGGGCGTTTTTGGGAAAACAGCCGCTTGGACGACTGCCCCATCTATGATTTTCATGGTCATATGCATGAAATGTATGGGGGATACCTGCCTGCCGGGCAGCCGGAGCAAATGCTGACAACGATGCAGCGGGCTGGAATAAAGAGCTTTATATTCTGTTCCCATCTGGCATTGTATTCTACTGAAATCGGAGAGAAAGCCAACGTTGATCCGGTTAGAAAGTACGGCGCGCCACTGCATGCGTACATGGCAGTACAGTCATACAATCTGGATTTCGAACGCGATAAAGACTTTTTTGAATCTCATTCGGACGTCTACGCTGGGTTCAAGTTCTTACAGGATTATTTCCATATTCCACTAGATGCGCCTTGCCATGAGCCGTACTGGCGGTATGCAAACGATCATAAGCTGCTGTGCCTGTGTCACACCTGGGGAAAAAGCCGGTTTGACGGGCTGGAGAATGTACAGGCCGTGGCAAAAAAATATCCCGATGCGGTTATTATATGCGGCCATTCCATCCATGGAGAATGGGACAGGGCGATGGACCTCGTGCGGGAATATCCAAACGTCTATCTGGAATTGACTGCTGTGCTGGATGACCGGGGAGTCCTGGACCGATTTGTGAGTAGAATAGGATCTGACAGGATCCTTTTCGGCACGGATCTGCCGTGGTTTAGCACTCATCACGCCATCGGCTGTATCCTCGACGCGGAGATGGCCGACGAGGACCGGCACAATATCTTCCATCGGAACGGAGAACGATTGCTGGCACGTTTTCCGTGGCAAAAATAACTTCCTGGCGTCAACTGCCAGAAGACGCCTTTAAATAATCCCATAGGAATTAGAAATCGATAGGAATTACAGGGTTTATAAAGGAGAGAAGAGATATTGTGCATACAATATGGGAGTGTTGAAAGTGATAGAAAAAAACAAAATGATAAGTAAAAAAACGTTATCCAAACGACTGAACGAGGATAAATGGTATCTGTTATTTATTTTACCGGCGATCGTGCTGCTGTTCTTTTTTGTGTACCGCCCGATGTATGGCCTGCTGATGGCATTTCAGAATTATAAAATCGGCAATCAGATTCTAGCTTTTGACGGTTCGATCAACTGGGTTGGCCTGGATCATTTCAAACGGTTTATCACCTCTATTTTCTTCCCCAGAATTATGGGCAACACCCTTCGCTTGAGCATCCTGACGCTGGTATTTGGCTGCTGGGTTCCGCTGGCGGTTGCGCTGCTGCTCAATGAAATCCGGATACGGCCAGTCAAGAGGACAATGCAGACCGTATATTATCTGCCATATTTTATATCCTCTGCCGTTGTGGTTTCCATTATCACTTTGATGTTCAATGCAAATGGTCCGATAGCGGCGCTCAATGTTGCGATGGGGAACGAAGCGGTCAATTTCCTCAACGATTCGAAATATTTTGATGCCATTTATGTAGGATCAGGCATCTGGCAGAGCTTTGGCTATGGAAGCATTATCTATATGGCCGCTATTTCCGGGGTTGATCCGGCGCTGCATGAAGCGGTCATGATTGACGGAGGCAACCGCTGGCATCGGATGCGCCACGTCACCATGCCGCATGTAATGCCGACTTTTATAATTATTCTGATCATGTCCATCGGGGGATTGCTCGGGAGCAACACCGAGAAAATCCTGCTGATGTATAATACGTACACAATGGATCAGGCCGATGTAATCGGAACATATGTATACCGGGTGGGTCTGCTGGGAGCTCAGTACAGCTATTCCACAGCGGTCGGTTTGTTTATTAACTCCGTGAATTTTCTCATGGTTTTTGGCGCCAACTGGCTGTCCAGGAAACTGACGGATTATAGTCTATGGTGAAGAATAAACGGTTCCTTTTATACTTAGAAGGAACCGTTGGGGCATTTCTTCAGAAAGCAAGAGAAATGCATCTCCCTTACAAGCGAATAAAGGAGAAAACGGTTCCTTCTTATACTTAAATGGAACCGCTGGGCATTTCTTCAGAAAGCAAAAGAAATGCATCTCCCTTACAAGTTAATTAAGGAGAAAACGGTTCCTTCTTATACTTAAATGGAACCGCTGGGCATTTCTTCAGAAAGCAAGAGAAATGCATCTCCCTTACAAGCTAATAAAGGAGAAAACGATTATCAGGAGGATTAATAATATGCACCAAAAGTCAGCAGTGCGTCCGGAGGGTGGCCACCAGAGGCGAAACCGCATCAAACAGGGGTCTTTGGCCGCCGACACGGTAATTTTTATTGTTTTGATTTTTTTAGCGCTCATTACGATATATCCGATTATCTTTGTTATATCCAATTCGATCAGCGACCCCATCGAGGCGGCATCCGGAAATGTATGGCTTCTGCCTGTAGGATTTTCCACCCGTGCGTATGAATTCGTGTTCAGTTCTTTGACGATGGGCCGCGCATTTATTAATTCCATCGCTTATACCATTGGAATCACAATAGTAAACGTGATGGTTACGATGATGTGTGGATTTGGCTTGAGCAAGAAGGGATTGATATGGCGAAAGGGAATCTCGCTGTACTTGATTGTGCCGATGTGGTTTTCCGCCGGGCTGATCCCGGCCTTTATCAATATGACGAAACTGGGGCTGTACAATTCGCTTTGGGCTATATTCCTGCCATCCCTGCTCAGTATTTATAATATAGTCCTGGCCCGTACATTCATTTCCAAACTTCCTTCCGCCTTGATGGAAGCGGCGATGATTGACGGCGCAAGCGTTCCGGGTATTTTTGCGCGGGTTGTGCTGCCGCTTTCAAAACCGATTATAGCCGTTTTGTCCTTATACGTGGCGCTGGCTGTCTGGAACGAGTGGTTCTCTTATATGGTATATATTCCATCCAAGTCGGAGCTTCATCCTTTGCAGTATTTTCTCGTCAAAACACTGCTGATGGGGTCCGCCCAATCGACAATGGGGCTTGGCTCGACAATGGAAGAGGCGATGAAAAAAATCGAACTGGGGTATATCATACCGCAGCTTAAATACGCGATCGTCGTTGTGGCAACAGTACCCATCATGTGTCTGTATCCGTTTGTACAAAAATATTTTGTCCAGGGCGTTATGCTGGGATCTTTGAAAGAATAGTCCATATTTTAGCAATGATTATAACTTTAGAACAAGGAGGGAAATTGTATGAAAAGAAGAATAGCGATGGTTCTGATTTGTCTGCTTATGACTGGAACGCTTTTCAGCTGCAAAGATGCGGGGGGAAAGAAAAATGAGTCGATAGCGGATGATTCTGTTGTCAAAATCAAAATCCTGACGACGGAATTTCCGGATCCAAACTACAAACGAAATTGGGATCGGGAAGGCATGGCGGCAATCAAAAAGGTGGCGCTGGAGAAGTTCAAGCTGGATCTCGAGCTGGAAGAAATCATCCCCAACCTCGATCAAGCCCGGTCTGTTCTCACCACCCGATTTGCGGCCGGTGTCGACTTGCCGGATGTGATCCGTTTCGATTATACAATCGGTGAAATCAACGAGCTGTATCAGAGCGGCCATATTCTGAATCTGTCGGAGTATGCTCAGTACATGCCCAATGTGGTGAAGGCATTTGAACAAATACCCTCCATGAAGCTCTACAATTGCACACCGGACGGCAGCATCCTTCGCATTCCCCAAGTGACTTATAATATCCAGCACGTCACATGGTGGGCAAATATCCGCAAGGACTGGCTGGACCAGCTTGGCATGGCAATGCCGAAAACGACGGAAGAATACCGCAACACCCTGCGGGCTTTCCAGGAAAATGATATGAACAAGAACGGAAAAAAGGACGAAGGAATCTACACCAATTATGAGACGATGAATGCCGTGCTGGCACCTGCTTTCGGAGCGCTGGGGATACAGACGGCAAATACCTCATGGTATGCCGACAGCAATGGCAAGGTGTACCATGCCATGCTGACAGATAATGCACGGAAGTATGTGGAATACGTTGCCGGATTATTTGCAGAAGGCCTCGTATGGGACGGCTCCTTCTCCAGCACAGCGGAAGATGGACAGAAATATGTAAATGAAAATCGCCTGGCCGGGAGCTTCGAGGAATATTGGGGCTCGCTGCTGAAAAACATTGACGGGTATTCCAAAAACCGGCCAGCCGAATATGCCAATCTGTATCCGTTGACCGACGGGAAGAATCCGGCGTTAATCATGGTTCAGAATTTTCAGGGCCAGACGAGCAGCCTGCTGACCTCTGTATGCAAAGTGCCGGAACGGGTGGTTGCATTCTACAACTGGTTTATGAGCAAGGAAGGCTCCGACATCGCCTATTTTGGCGAGACTACCCCTGGCGGAAATTATTATAAGGAGCTTCCGATCAGCGATAAGCTGGACCTTGATACGATGAAGGCCATCGGACTTAAGGGAGATGAAAAGGTCATGGAGCTGACGGATAAGGGGAAAGCGCTGACTGCCACAGAATCGGACTATCGGGCTTATCTGGGCATAAACAATTCTCTCTGGCCGATTTACTCCATTGATAAACCGCAGGATATCGCCATTGAATTCTTTTTTGGATTTGATCGTAAAGCGACGCGTTCCGCTTCCGACATTATTATGAATTATGAAAAACTATCCTGGCCCGGGATTGAGGGGAACTCTTACAATAACATCTTGCTGGCCGTGATGGACGAAAACCAGATTGACGTCATTCGCAACGCGGGAGATCTGTATGTATATATGGATGAGATGTACAGAAAGTTCATGACCGGTGTGGAACCCCTGTCCAAATGGGATGATTTTGTGAGCCAGTGCGAGAAGCAGGGACTTAGCAAGGTGATGGCAGTCCAGCAGGCCCGCTATGACACCGGCAAGGCGATGAAATAAGCGCGTGTTGACACAAAATCGTCAATCGATATAATGATGCATGGCACCCAGGTATTGAGCCGGCAAATATCCGTGGATATTCCGGGTGTCTGTATACAAAGAGGAGAATATACTCATGAAAAAATGTGTAAAGGGGGTTATTGCCATGATAGCAGTTGCCTGTATGATGCATTCTCTGACCGCTTGTGGCGGGACAGGGGACTTGGGGGAGACTTGCAGCAAAGCTTTTCGTGTTTCCATGGCGAAGGTCGATATCACACCGTTGACCGACGTTTATTTACGCGGGTATGAGGAACCGAACGAATTCACATTAGCCGTCCATCCGGACGATTTCACGTCTAATCTGATGGCGCGCATGTTGATTGTTGACAACGGCGAAGATCGGCTGGTATTTGTCAATTTGGAATTGGTTTTCTCCGATGCCGGCATACAGTATCCAATGTATACCCAGAAACTGGTGAAACGCATTGCGGATATCTGTCAAACCAAAACACAAAATGTGATTTTTTCCAATACCCATAATCACCAGGCGATGCTGAGCCTGACAAAAGCCAATGAGGATAAAATAATCGAAGCAGTGACAGCGGCCTATAATAACCTTGCTCCCGCATCCATTGGAACAGAAATTGTCAATACCGCCTTTGGTGTCGGTCGCGGTCATGACTACACCATAAACAAGGATGGACCGTATGACAGCAGGATGACGGTTATTCGCTTTGACAATGCGAAAACGAAGCAGCCGATCGGTGTGGTTTACTCCGTTCCCATCCATAATACCATGTACGGGAACGGGCCGGACAATGCTGTCCATCACAACCAGCTCAGCTGCGAATTCACAGGATATGCATCCCGGTTTCTTGAAACGAAGATGAACGACCAGAATAAAGATTTTACGGCGATGCACATCAACGGGTTTACCGGGAGCGCCGGCCCGATCTATCAGGATAAATATTATGCCGGCACAGTGGATGAACTGCAAAAAGCCGGCGCGGCCTTCGGTCAGGAAATATTGGCCTGCTATGAGAATATCCAGGTCGGAGCAGCCGGAGGGGATATCTCCGCAAAAATGACGATGGGTTCTCTGCCGACGAATACGACGGATCGGCGTTTTGCGGAGTACTTGGGGGATCTGGCACAGCTTCCTCTGGTGATAACGACCGGCAGTTTCGGCGATACGGTCTTTATAGGCGCTAATTATGAGCCGTTTTCGATCATCGGAGCGCGGTTGAAGGCAGAATCTCCGTATCACAATGTCCTGCCTGCCGGTTCGGTCGGAGGATGGCACGGGTATATTCCCACAAAGGAAGCCTTTTCCTCGAAGCAAACAGAGCAGGAATGCCAGCCGTGGAAAACCGCATTCACAGCCAAGACGGAGGGCTTGTTTTATTCCCAGATGCTTGACGCTGTCTGTGAATTGGCCGGTGTCTCAATCGAAAGAACGGAAGGGAATGCGTCCGCTCCGGTAACGCAAAATAATGCCGGGGTTTATACATTTGATTACGGGAAGACCCTCTCGCCGGATAAATTGGTAATCGATTTCGGCCAGCAGGCACGCAGCGATTGCGCTTCGGACTTCGATCTGAAGCTTTATGACGAATCGGGGAAAGAAGTTTTCACACAAACGTTTGAGAACAATTCGGTAAATTACCTTGGGGTGTTCCTGAACAAGGTCCGCTTTTCTTCGGCGCGGCTTTTTGTTCGCAGCCGCTATCTGGTGGGGACCGATAAACTGACTGAAATGAGCCCGACTGTATATGGAATCCAATTTACGCCGATCACGAAGACGTGACGCTTGCGGGGAAAGCAATTGATTGGATCATTCAAGCGTTTTATGAACTCTCTTGAATGAATTTGATTGCGCGTTTTCTTTGAAGTCTGCAATACAAACGAAGATTTACGGTTTGGGATAAAAAAGGCTGCTGAAACATGCTGAAACATGGGGACGGTTCTTATGTTGCATAAACGAAATAAAATGCAACATAAGAACCGTCCCCATGTTTCAGCCTTTTTATTCAGCATGAAACGAAATCCTCCACAGCTTTTGGAACATGTTCCCCCCTGCTTCATTTCTTTTCGCAGGATATTACCGTCCAGGACACCTTGTCCAATGGAATGGACAGCAGTATAATGGCCTTAGGCACACTCCTTTGCAAATCTCTTTTCGTTTCTCTTCTGAGTGCGCATGAAATCTTCTAGCGAGAATGCCAGCCGGTTTGCGGTGATGCAACATGCCAATCACAATATTTAAAAAACATAGTATAGAGGAATAAAAAACATGGAAAAGGACTCAGCAAGGAGTTCTATATTGACATTTTCAATGGAGTTGTAAAAAAATACCATGATTATCAAAGAGATCCTGCAGGAAAAAAATTAAATACGGGGAGGATGGAAAAATGAAAACAAAAACTCTTTCCACAGAACTGCTCCACAAGATGGATGCATACTGGCGTGCCGCTAACTATCTGTCGGTCGGGCAGATCTATCTTTATGACAACCCGCTGCTGAAGGAGCCGCTGAAGCTGTCTCATGTGAAGCCGATCGTGGTCGGGCACTGGGGCACGACGCCGGGTCAGAATTTCATCTATGTGCATTTGAATCGGATCATCAAAAAATATGATCTGGATATGTTCTATATAGCGGGTCCCGGTCACGGCGGCCCGGCGCTGGTAGGAAATACTTATCTCGAAGGCAGCTACAGTGAGATTTATCCGGACATCAGCCAGGATGAAGCGGGACTTAAAAAGCTGTTTAGACAATTCTCATTTCCGGGCGGGATTTCCAGCCATGTCGCTCCGACAACGCCGGGATCCATTCACGAAGGCGGGGAGCTTGGCTATTCGCTCAGCCATGCCTTCGGAGCCGCATTCGACAATCCCGGTTTGATTGTTGCGTGTATCATAGGAGACGGAGAGGCGGAAACAGGTCCATTGGCAACCGCATGGCAGTCCAACAAGTTTCTCAACCCGATTACAGACGGCGCAGTGCTGCCAATCCTGGATCTCAACGGGTACAAGATCAGCAATCCGACAATCCTGGCCCGGATTGAGCATGAGGAATTGGAGCAATTTCTGAAAGGTTGCGGATGGACGCCGTATTTTGTGGAAGGGGACGAGCCTGAGGCGATGCATCAGCGCATGGCCGCTGTTTTGGATCAAGTCATCGAAGAGATCCGGCAGATTCAAAGCAATGCAAGAAGCAAAAACAATTCAACAAGGCCGCACTGGCCAATGATTGTTTTTACTTCCCCCAAGGGCTGGACGGGACCGAAAACCGTTGACGGACTGCAGGTCGAAGGTACTTTCCGATCACACCAAGTGCCGCTGCTGGTGGACTCGAAGCATCCCGAACATGTAAAGCAGCTTGAAAGCTGGATGAAGAGCTATAAGGCAGAAGAGCTCTTTGACAAGAACGGACGGCTCATGCCGGAGCTTGCAGAGCTGGCACCGGAAGGCGAACGGCGGATGGGAGCGAACCCCCATACCAACGGCGGAATGCTGCTGCGCGATCTGCACATGCCGGATTTCCGCATCCACGCGCTGGACATCCCTTCGCCCGGCGCAGTCGACGGGCAGGATACACTCGTATTAGGCAGGTTCCTGCGGGACGTTGTCAAGCAGAACCAGGAGCAGCACAATTTCAGAATCTTCGGACCCGATGAGACGCTGTCAAATCTTCTGGGTGCGGTTTTTGAAGAAACCAATCGTCAGTGGGACAACCGGAAAGAGGAAAATGATGAATTTCTGGCACCCGACGGTCGTGTGCTGGACTCGATGCTCAGCGAGCATCAGTGCGAGGGCTGGCTCGAAGGGTATCTGCTTACCGGGAGGCACGGATTGTTCAACTGCTATGAAGCTTTTATCCATATTATCGATTCGATGTTCAACCAGCACGCCAAGTGGCTCAAGGTCACTACGCAACTGCCATGGCGGCGGGATATCGCCTCTTTGAATTACCTGCTGTCCTCCCATGTCTGGCAGCAGGATCACAATGGATTTACACACCAGGACCCGGGGTTCCTGGATCATGTGGTCAATAAAAAAGCGGATATTGTGCGTGTTTACCTTCCACCCGACGCCAATTGCCTGTTATCCGTCTCCGACCACTGCCTGCGCAGTAGGAATTATGTGAATGTGGTGGTTGCAGGAAAGCACGCAATGCCTCAATGGCTTACCATGGAAGAGGCCGTTGTGCATTGTACGGAAGGAATCGGCATCTGGCAATGGGCGAGCAATGATCAAGGTGCCGAGCCGGATGTGGTGATGGCCTGCTGCGGAGACACTCCCACTTTGGAAGTGCTGGCCGCTGTTTCCATCTTGCGTCAATATCTGCCGGATCTCAAAATCCGGGTAATCAATGTTGTCGATCTGATGAAACTGCAGCCAGACACAGAGCATCCGCACGGATTGAGCGATATGGACTATGACTCGCTTTTTACGAAAGACAGGCATATCATCTTTGCCTTTCATGGATACCCCTGGCTTATCCACCGGCTGACCTACCGAAGGACCAACCACAACCTGCATGTTCGGGGCTATAAGGAAGAAGGGACGATCACGACTCCCTTTGATATCAGGGTACAGAACGACCTGGACCGATTCCATCTTGTACAGGATGTCATTGACCGGCTGCCGCAGTTACATAACAAAGGGGCATATCTGAAACAGATGATGCGGGATAAGCTCGTCTTGCATAAACAGTATATCTATAAATATGGTCATGATATGCCGGAAGTACGGGATTGGAAATGGAGCTCGAATGAAGCTTCAATAGAGAAAACGGAGAAAGCGGACAGAGTGAAGCAAAAATGATGCGCATTGGTATATAGCAGTAGGCCATGACGTTTTCGTTTTCGCTTGCCTGTGCTGTGCCAGTGCCATCCAGCAGCAGACCCTCTGGATGCCTGGCATAGGGAGGAAGCCCGTGTTCCGAAGGTACCGCTCGAAGAGGGCGGTATATTCTGAAGAATAAAACAAGCCAGCAGTAAAAGTGAAATAAAAGAACCGTCCCTATGTTTCACCTATGTTTCAAAATAATATTGACATGCAATAAGAAAGGTGATACGATCATAGATGCAATCGCTTGCATGAAAGGAAAATATATGGCAATAACACTTGACGATATAGCAGAAAAAGCAAATGTTTCACCTTCAACGGTATCGAGAGTAATATCGAATAATCCGAACATCAGTATTGCTACCCGAAAAAAAGTACTTAAAATCATGGAGCAGATGAATTATCAGCCCAACATCATTGCACGCTCTCTTGCAAATAATTCCACAAAAACGATCGGAATGGTTTTAAGCAGTAAAACGGAAGGGGCGCTGCGCAAGGCTTTCCAGAATCCATTGTTTCCGGAGGGGCTTGGGGGAGTAAGTCTTGTTGCATATAAAAATGGCTATAATGTACTGTTGACCAGCCTGAATAAGCTTGATGACGATAAGCAAAAAATACGAGAGCTGGCAAAAGGCGGCATGACAGACGGCATTATCTATTTCTACCCGAGAGTGGATGACCCGATCATTGAAGAATTAAAAAATGCAAACACTCCTTTTGTTGTCATTGGAAGGCCTATAAATGAAAATGAGGTAAACTGGGTGGATAGCGACATATTTATCTCGTCATATAAAATGACCGAACTACTGATAAAAAAGGGCCATAAAAAAATTGCTTTCATTGGCGCGTCGTCCAGTTTTGTTGTAGCCGTGGACCGGGTAGAAGGATATATGAAAGCTCTTCGGGATTATTCCATACCGGTTGATGAAAGTCTGATTATCAAGGGAAAGTTTATGACGGATAACGGATATGAATTAATGAAAGGCGTTTTTGATGAGGGAATAATTCCTACTGGCGTTATTGCACAAGATGATTTGCTTGCATTTGGTGTAATCAGGCAAATTAAAGAAAAAGGACTGAGAGTCCCGGAGGATATTGCGGTTGCAGGCTTTAACAATGTTCCGATGTCGGAATTCTACACCCCTTCGCTAACTTCTGTCGAGACACATGCTTTTGATGTCGGGGCCAAAGCCTGCGAAATGCTGTTGTCTTGCATAAAGAGCAGCTATAACGGATTCGCCAGGACAATAGTACCGTCGGAATTAATAATAAGGGCCTCTGTTTAGGCTATATTTTTTTATTTAGACCGCAAGCGCTTGCATTGGCAACAAATATTGACTGCAGCACTTCCTTTCACCGGGTGGAGTGAAATCACATAAATAACAATGAAAAGAGATTGTAATCAAGAGAGGTTGAAAAGATGGAACGCAGTTCAAAAATTATTAAAATACCTGACTTCTACGCAAAAAAACTTGAAAATTCCAGAGACCTATTTGTTTACCTGCCGGAAGGCTATGATGCGAATGATGAATCAAGATATCCGGTCCTATATATGCATGACGGACAAAATATTTTCAGCATGGCAAACAAGTCTTTATCCGGTTTTTCTTGGAATGTTGATATCACTGCAGATAAGCTGATCGGGCAAGGCAGAATAGAAAAGATCATCATTGTCGGGATTAGCAACAATTCATCCAGGGGCGGCGAATATTCGCACATCTCCTGCTTCGAAAGAGTTGTAAAAGGCGGTGCACTTGGTGATTATACAATTAGTGTGGAAGGAAAGGGATTGCTTTATGAAGACTTTATCATCAACGATTTAAAACCCTTTATTGATTCTGAATTCAAGACATTGGGAAATCCGGAAAATACAGCGATGATCGGTTCTTCAATGGGGGGACTGGTAACTTATATCATTGGATTTAGAAATCCCGGCATATTCGGCAAGCTTGGCATAATGTCACCGGCTTTTTTCTGGGAGGATTTGAAATCACTGGCTTCTGTGCAGAAGGGGCCGTTGAAGATATGGATGGATGTCGGGGAGGGTGAAGATTGTTATGTAAAGCATGCAAAGGATGTAGCGGATGCATTGATTAAGAAAGGGTATATATCCGGTGAAGATTTTATGTACTATCAGGAACCTATGGCAATCCATTCAGAGGCGGACTGGGGCCAGCGAATACATATGCCGCTGCTGTATTTTTTCGGAGATATCGGAAAACCGGTATCCTGTCAATTAATGGGGGGAGACAGAACAGGGATTGGGGCCGGAAGACTGCGAATCAACCCGATCGTATCCTATGACAGTGGGTTTGCTATCAGCCAGATTCACGGAAGCTATTTTGTAGAGCACCCTGAAGTACTGGATGTTTGCAAGGATGGGACTGTGCTGGGGAAATCAGAGGGAACAACGGATGTTACCTTCCACTACAGAACGATAGAAACCGCAAGGCAATATACAGTTGTAAAAGGATTAAGAGATTCGGTGAATATTACGATTACTGTACAGGTTCCTGATAATACTCCTGCAGAAACGGATATCTATATGGGGACTTATGTGACAATGCCTTTAAAGCTTGGTAAGGCTGGAGACAAACTTTATCAAAGCATATTCTCTTTTCCCAGGGGTTTGGTTGTCAGTTTCAAGTTCAGAAGAGAAGTCGATATTTTCGGCAAGGAAAATGTGACCGTGGAAAAGGATAAAAACAGGAACGATGTGGAAATTAGAAAATTCCAAGCAACGGAAGATAAAGAATTATTTTATACAGTTGAAAATTGGGGAGATATTTTATCATGAAAGAAAAGCCTAAAAATATTATTATACCTGAATTTTATTCGAAAGAGCTGGATAATTACAGAAACATACGCGTATATTTGCCGCGTTCTTATGAAGTCGACCTTGACAGGCGCTATCCGGTACTATATATGCACGATGGACAGAATATATTCCATTCAGATGACTCGCCATTAAAAGAGTCGTGGAATGTAGATAAAACGGCAGACAGTCTTGTCGTGGAAGGCAAGATCAAGGAGATTATTGTCGTAGGAATCGATAACAACACCGATCGATTCGGTGAATACTGCCATTTTATGCCGGAAGGAAGAACGTTTGGCCGAAAGGGTATTATAAAATGTGAATCAAATAGAGAAACCCGGGGAATTTTATACGAAGAATTTATAATAAACAGCTTAAAGCCATATATAGATGCCCATTTCAGAACATTGGAAGATCGTGACAATACCGCCTTGATGGGTTCGTCCTTGGGCGGGCTTGTAACCTATTTCATCGGATTTCGGCATCCGGAAGTATTCAGCAAACTGGGAGTCGTATCGCCGGCTTTTAATTGGGCGGATTTCGATAGAGTGCTGGATGTACAGAAAGAGGCGCTTCAAATCTGGATGGATGCCGGGGAAGGAGAGGCCTATTATGTGGAAAATACCAGGCGGGTAATTTATAATTTATTGGACAAAGGGTTTATTCAGGGAAAAGATATCGCTTATTACCAGGCTCCGGGCGCGATCCATAATGAAGAAAACTGGGCAAAAAGGGTTAAACTGCCTCTTCTTTTCTTTTTTGGCACTAAAGGCAAGCCGGTTTCCTGCGAGCTGACGGGAAGAAACGTGATTGGTCTCAAAGGCATGGAAGTCACAGTGAATCCGATTGCACAATTTGACAGCGGCTTTACAATGACCGATGTAAATGGGAAATATTCAGTAGAAAATCCTGACATCATGGATATCGAACCGAACGGACGGGTCATTCCCAAAGCCTGCGGTATGACTAAAATCCAATATGAAATCGATGGAGTGATCGATACCGGTGTATTTACGGTGATAAACGAACTCTCGGAAACCGTCAGAATCGAGCTGGATATCAAGGTGCCTTCCAATACTCCGCCGCAAGAGAAAATTTTTGTAAGTGCAGGTGAATGGATGGAAGCAAAAAAAGATGCAGATGGGATATATAAGTGTCTGATTACAGCCCCAAGGGACTGGGGATATCACTTTAGTGTTTTTCTGGGAGATGCGCATATCGGAGAACTCGATAAAAACGGGCAGCCGATGAAAAGCAGGGTGTTTCAAGCGACTGAAGATATGATAATACAGCATAATGTAGAATGCTGGGCTGCCTTTTAATCCTGCTTTGTAATCAAATAGAATATTCAAGATGACTTATAGAAGGGCAGGGCAATCGCTTACGAAAAGAAATGGATTAGTGCAACATGGGGACGGTTCTTATGTTGCACAAACGAAATAAAATGAAACATAAGAACCGTCCCCATATTGCACCCATGTTGCACACAACCTGCCGTCCCCATGCTCCATTTCTCTTTGTAAGCGATTGCCCTGATAAAAGGGTGGAAATAAGCGTGTACTCTATAAATAGACAACCCCAGAATATCCAATCCAGGATAATAACGATATCTGATTTTTACGCTTCAAAATTAAATAATCACAGAAGCATCCATATCTATCTGCCATCGGGATATGACATGGAGATTGACAAGAGATATCCGGTTTTGTATATGCATGATGGTCAGAATATTTTTGACCCTTCTGCGTCTTCTTCAGGGACCTCCTGGAAAATTCATCATACTGCAGATAAATTGATCTCTGAAGGGAAAATAAGAAAGCTGATTATAGTCGGTATTGAGTTCAAGGAGAGAGGAAAGGAGTTCTCCCATTCTTCTTGGAACAGGAAGAAGGTGGAATGGAATGAATATGCGCATTTTGAATATACAGTCGATGGGAAAGGGGCGCTTTATGAGGATTTCATAGTTAATGAACTGAAGCCTTATATTGATAAGAACTTCAGGACATTGCCGGAAAAAGAGAATACCGCACTCATGGGAGGATCTTCCGGCGGGCTTGTCACATTGAATATAGGAATCAGGCATCCTGAGATTTTCAACATGCTTGGGATCATATCACCGGCATTCTTTGCAATGGATTTAGGCATTTTGAGCGGTATGAAGAAAAAACCTCTCAAAATGTGGTTCGATACGGGAGAAAAGGAGCCCTGTCTTCTGGAAGATACAAAACATGTTGTCGATTTACTAAAGGCCAGAGGCTATGCCGAAGGAAAAGAGCTGATCTATTATCAGGTGCCTGACGGATTTCATTCGGATAAAGACTGGGGAGAAAGAGCGGAAGGAACGCTGATATTTTTCTTTGGGAAGATGGGTGAGCCTGTCCATGCTGAACTGGCGGGAAGAGACGAGATTGGGCTGGATGAGGATGCAGTGCGTATCAATCCTGTTATATATTACAATTCCGGGCTTATCCGAAGTGATCTGAGTGCTTCCTATATTGTGGAAAACCCTGAAATACTGGAGATAAAACCGGATGGGACGATTATACCTAAAATGGAAGGCACTTCGCGGGTGGAATATAAACTGAACTCTATTAAAGTGTCAAAAACGTATAAGATTATTAAAGGACTGTCTAAAACCGTTAAAATCGATTT
>CAZJXH010000006.1:7928-30389 GCA_964549475.1 uncultured Oscillospiraceae bacterium | reverse complement strand
AATCATCGTTTCACTACCGTAGACTCAGAGCTTTGCGCCATCCGCTTTCGCTGACTTTGCCGAATACAAAAAGCAAAAGGGGGCACCCTTCCTTATCTGCATTATATTGCGCTCATTTTTTGCTGTCAAGTCATTCCGGTAATAATCGGTTGTTTTCTACAAGATCTGCAAGTTTTACCCTATTTTAATATAATTTACTGCATAAATGGGGATAAATACCTATTCTTAATCTATTTTTAATAATTATTCTATATTTTTTTAATTTTTTTCATCAAACCAGCGGATTTGTTACATTTGTATTAAGGTGTGACTGGCTGCTGTTCCTGCAGCAGCTGGTTGTTCTTCTCGAATTCCATGAAAAGTGTACGGATCAGTCCCGGCGCTTTCGTCTTGACTCTGGCTGCATTGCGGTATACCAGGTAGGGATTCGTCCCCGCGTTGAACAGAATCTGACCTTTATAATTCGGAATATTCAATAAAACAGAGAGAATCCTCATGTCCGGTGTGATCCCTGCACCATACATGAATATAATAGATCCCGCTTTCTCACAAACCCTGGAGAATCCCATTGTAGAAGCCATTGCACGCGAATAGGCGATATCCGCCAGCGTGATGATCTGTTCCGGCAGGTCTCCGTAACGGTCGGAAAGTTCGTCCAATACATCATAATACATCTTCGAATCGGTGATTTCTCCCACCCGCCTGTACATGTCCATCCTTTGCCCTTCATCCGGGACATAGGCTGTCGGGATATACGCATCAATGGAAAGCTCCACGCTCGCTTCTTTTTTTGGTTCGACTCTTGTACCGGACTGCAAATGGATTTCTTCATCCAGCATTCTGCAGTATAAGTCATATCCGATCGCATCAAGGTTTCCATGCTGCTCGGCGCCCAGAAGATTCCCAGCGCCGCGGACCTCCAGATCGCGCAGGGCGATTTTGAATCCGGATCCCAGCTCGGTATAGTCGCGGATGGCCGCCAGTCTTTTTTCCGCCACTTCGGTCAGAATCTTGTCTCTTTGATAGGTAACATATGCATAGGCCTGCTTGTCCGATCTTCCTACACGTCCTCGCAATTGGTACAGCTGGGCGAGTCCAAGCCGGTCCGCATTCTCGACAATAATGGTATTGACATTCGGCATGTCGATTCCGGATTCGATAATAGTGGTGCAGACCAGCACATCCGCTTCATCGCGGATGAAAGCATTGACGATATCCTCCAGCTGTCGTTCTCCCATTTTCCCATGCGCATAGGCGATTCTCGCGCCAGGCATTATTTTTTCGATTCTCGCGACTTTTTCGGTGATCCTTCTGGTATCATTGAAAAGATAAAAAACCTGTCCCTTCCGGGATATTTCACGCAGCAGCGCTTCTGTGACAATTTCCTCGTCGTATTCCATCACATAAGTCTGAACGGCGCGCCCGTCCAGCGGGGGTTCTTCCAGTACGCTGATATCGCGGATTCCAGCCATTGACATATGCAATGTTCTCGGAATGGGCGTCGCGGTCAGGGTCAGGACATCGACCGTCGGAAAAAGCTCTTTCAGGTGTTCTTTATGATCCACGCCAAACCGCTGTTCCTCGTCAATGACAAGCAGGCCCAGATCCTTAAACCGGACATCGGCGGATAAAACGCGATGGGTTCCGATTACAACATCCAAGGCGCCGGAAGCAATGTTTTTCTTCGTCTCTTTGATCATCGCATCGGAGGCGAAGCGGCTTAACAGCCCCACTTGCAAAGGAAATCCCGCCAGACGTGTTTTTAAATTCTCATAATGCTGCTGGGCAAGCACGGTCGTCGGAACCAGGATCGCCGCCTGCTTCCCCTCCATGATGCATTTGAAAACCGCACGGAAAGCGACTTCTGTCTTGCCGAATCCTACATCGCCGCAAAGCAGGCGGTCCATGACTTTAGCGGATTCCATGTCCGCTTTGATTTCTTCGATGCTTTTGATCTGATCTGCTGTCTCCTCATACGGGAAATTGTCCTCGAATTCCTGCTGCCATACCGTGTCAGGGGAAAATACATGGCCTTTTCGCGCCATCCTCTCCGCATAGAGTTTCACCAGATTCGTTGCCAGCTTCTTGATGGAATCGCGTGCTTTTTCTTTGAGTTTGTTCCAATCCTGTCCGCCAAGTTTCGAAAGTTTGGGTTCGCGGTTATCCGATCCGACGTATTTTTGTATCTGATCAAAGCTTTCCATTGGAATATACAAGGTATCTGTCCCATGATATTCAATTTTCAGATAATCCCGCTTCACTCCGCCGGATTCAATGTTCATCAGCCCGATATACCGTCCCACTCCGTGTGCTTCATGCACGACAAGGTCGCCGGGTCTCAAGTCGCTGAAAAGATCGATTTTGATCCCTTTGGTGTGTCTTTTCTTAAATGGACGCTCTGTTCCGAAAATCTGGCTGCTGCCGATAAAAAGCACGGATGCGGCCATGTATTCAAATCCGTTTTTGATCGAGAAGGGCGAAAAAACACATGAAGTCTCCTGTTCGTCGAACATCTGCAGGAGCCTGGTCCTGCGCGCTTCATTGGAAACCATGAGAATCGTCTGTTTCGCCGCGAGGTTCCGCTCTTTGACATCCAACACCATTTTCATTTCTTTGGCCCGGTAGGAGTCGCATTCCCGCCCGGATACAGTTACTTCTTTCGCTTTCGGAAAACCATTGCCGGAAGAAGCGATGGTCGCAAAATGAAGAAGCTGGTTTCTGGCATCCAGTTGGCGAAGAATGTCAACACCCTTGAACAGGATGCTTTCGGAGCAGGGAAGAATCGCTCCTTTGGAAAGCAGTACTTTGAATCGTTCGTAAAAATCGGCCAGACAGGCATCCATGCGGTTTTTGACATGCAGCAGCTCATCAACGATGACAAAGCAGTCCGTTTCCGAAATATAGTCAAGAATCGACTGGGCATCCGGGTAAAGAAGAAAAAGGTACCGGTCAAGACCTGAAAACGCAATCCCTTCTTCTACTTTTTGGGCATCCCGGCGCTGAAGCGCATGCGCCTCGGTTGTTTTTTCCTCAAGGATGAGTCTCGCCAGCTCCGCCCGTTTTGATTGCGGAAGAAGCAGCTCACGGGCAGGGCAGATTCCAATCTCCTGGATCATTTCGATGGATCGCTGGCTATTGATTTCAAATCGTTTGATTGCGTCGATTTCATCATCAAAAAAGCTGATACGGATCCCGGTTTTTTCGTCCGATGCGCCATTGCCTGTGTCGGGAGGGACGATATCGACAATATCCCCGCGCGCGGCGAATTGTCCGGGCCCCTCCACCAGACGGGTTCTTTCGTATCCCATGTCGATCAGATCTTTACAGAGTTCATCCCGCTGCACCTGTTCTCCGAGATGGATGGTCTTTGTCAAAGCCAAAAACTGCTCCGCCGGCATCAGTTTTGATGTCGCTGCCGCTGCTGTGACAATCAATACATCAAACTTTTTCTTCGACATTTTGTATAAAACAGCAAGCCGCTCCAGTTCCGTCTCTCGGCTTGATGCATCCGCATCAACCAGATTGAGTTCCCGCTGACGGAAAATCAGCACCTCCCCTGTTGTGTACCCATGGATCTCTTCCGCCAGGCTTCTTGCCCGCAATTCATCTGAAACAAGAATACAGGGCCTTTTCCCCGTATCGCGGGCAAGCGCCATCCATAAGTAACTTTTAAGAGAATCGGTAGGACCGATAACATTGATAATGCTTTTTTGGTCGCCGAGAAGCGGGTCCCGCAGCATTCGATACGCAGGATCGCTGGATGCAAAGTCAAATATTTTATCGCGGGAATATTCTGTCATCTAAATTTTTATCCTTCTTCATGTCATGATCATTTGAATTGTATTTGAAAGGTATTTATCTGGTATCCGATTTGTCCGTTAAAATTCCTTGTGATTGTCCCCCTGCGGTCCGGCGTCCGGTGGATCCGTCTTCTTCCGGAGGACAGCGGCTCCGTCTTTTTTTTCTTTTCCGTTGAACTGGTTCATCGCCGTGTCAACCCCTTTTTCCAGCATGGATTCCACTGCCTCGCCGACTCTCTCAAAACTGGAGAACATTGTTTTTTGGTCCTCTTGTGCGATTTCGGACAGCACATAATCGATGATCTGCCATCGGGGCGGCAAGGGTCCGGTACCGACGCGGATGCGGGGGAAATCCTGTGTATTCAGATGAGCGATGACGGAGCGCATCCCGTTATGAGTCCCGGCGCTTCCCGTCTGGCGGATTTTGATCATTCCGCGCTCGATATCGATATCATCATAAATCACAATGACTTTTTCGCTTGGAACTTTAAAAAAAGCCATCGCTTCTTGTATGCTTTCACCGCTTAGATTCATGAAAGTCGAAGGTTTCAGCAAAATCACCTTTTCGTTTTTGATTGTGCCTTGCCCGTAAATCCCCTTGAATTTAATACGGTCCATCTTGATTTTATTTTTTTGGGCCAGGACCTCCAACGATAAAAATCCTGCGTTGTGCCAGGTTTTCTCGTATTTCGCGCCAGGATTGCCAAGTCCTGCGATAAGCCATGGAGTTGTGGTCTGCAATGCCGTTCTCCTCCTATTGTGCACCAATATAATGTCTTCTCATTGATAATCTGTTTATTCTGCGGATATTCTCTACTCGTCTTTTGCTTTCTGAGCCCGGACACGGTTTTTCTTCAATACCCAGTTTTCTTTCACCATCTGTCGGTTCCGTGCGATCGCCATGGAATAGGAAGGCACATCGTCCGTGATGGTCGACCCTGCGGCGATATAGGTGTTATCGGCGATTTGAACCGGGGCGATAAGGTTGCTGTTGCTTCCGATAAACGAATTGTCTCCGATTTTCGTTCTGTTTTTCACATTTCCGTCAAAATTTGCAATGATGCATCCGCTGCCATAATTCACATTCTCCCCGATATCGGCATCTCCGATATAAGACAGACTCAATGCCTTGGAGTAATCCCCGATCTGGGCGTTTTTGACTTCGACCGAGTTGCCGATCCGCGTATGCGAACCGATCGCAGACCCCGGTCTGATATAGGAATAAGGGCCGATGCACGCGCCTTCCCTGACAATGCTTCCGGCAACAATGGAGTTGTAAATAATCACATCATCTTCAACTGTAGTGTCTGTAATCCTTGCATTCGGTCCGATCACAGCATCTTCGCCGATGATCGTCGCCCCTTCCAGTATGGAATTGGGCAGAATCTCCGCATCCCGTTTGATTTTTACCGAAGCCTCGATCCATGTGGTTTCCGGGTCGACGATAGTGACGCCTTCTTTCATATGGTTCCGGCAGATCCTCCGGTTGAGCAGTTTTGACACCTGCATCAGCTGGAATTTATCATGAACGCCGATGGTTTCTTCAAACGGAGCTTTGTATGCCCCGACTTTGCGTCCATCCTGGATCAGGATATTGATCGCATCGGTCAGGCAGTACTCCCGGTTGGCATTGTTGCAGCCGATTCTTCCTAAAACAGAGACCAGAAGAGCGGTATCGAAACAATACATGCTTGAATTCCCTTCAAACACACCGCTGCGTTCATTTCCATTTCCGTTGCTGGTTATGATATCCATCACATTTCCCTGTTCATTTCGAATGATTTTGCCGTATCCGGTGGATTCATTGGTATCCGTTGTGATAATGACCGCTGAATATTCTCCTTCTTGAAAATAAGCCATGACATTATTAAGCGTATGAGCGGTAATAAGAGGCGTGTCTCCGCGGATAACCAGGGTCATTCCCCGCCTTCCCTCCAGGAAAGGAGATGCCTGCATGACGGCGTGTCCCGTACCAAGCTGTTTCTCTTGAAGAACAAACGCCACATCCTCTCCCAGCACCTGGCGGACCTGTTCCTGCAAATGACCGACAATATAAACCTGTTCATGCGCTCCCGCTTCGCATAATGCCTCTTTGACCCATATGACTATTGGCTTCCCTGCGGTTTTTTGGACGAACTTGCATTTTTTTGATTTCATCCGTGTTCCTTCGCCTGCCGCCATGACAATCGCGCATATTCCCATGAGTTACTCCTTTGATATGTTTATTTGGCATCATAATCCATATTCATTGGTCCTTTTATCTGCCATTTGAACATAGCGTTACAACAGATTTCGTATTGAAGTCAAAATCTGCTGCAGTATTTTCCCTATATATTAGATTATAACACTCAAGCACCTTTTTGTGTTTAGAATTTGGCGATTTTATGTTACAATAATCGCAGTTATGCAGATATATTAATCTTATTATATTATAAAGAAAATATTTCTTTCTTATGCAATTCATTTTAAGGAGGAATTTCAATTTGAAGCTATCCTTGATTATTCCCTTTTTCAATGAGGAAAAGCAGATTCCGATTACGATCTCTACTGTGTTCCCTATCATGGATTCATTGGATTGCGACTACGAAATTTTATTGATTGACGACGGATCCGACGACCGCACTTGGAATTTACTTGAACAAGCCGCTTTTTATTCAAGGCCTGCGAATCCGAGAGGATTAGAAGGAGCTGTATCCGCCATCCGTTTCTCCCGGAATTTCGGCAAGGAAGCGGCCATTTGCGCAGGACTGCATTATGCTTCCGGCGACGCGGTGATTCTGATGGACGGGGATCTTCAGCATCCGCCCGAAAAAATCCCTATGATGGTGGATTATTGGAAAAACGGGGATGTTGATATCGTAGAAGGAGTCAAGTCCAAACGCGGCAAAGAATCTTTCACGCAGAAAATGAATGCGTTTCTTTTCTATAAAATTTTCAGCAAAGCCTCCGGCTATGATCTTCAAAACGCATCCGACTTTAAATTACTGGATCGGAAAGTCGTGCGGGAGTGGAAAAGACTCGGCGAAAGCGAGACCTTTTTCCGTGCGCTTTCTGTCTGGCTTGGTTTCCATCGGATAACATTCGAATTTGAAGTCCCGAAACGCTCTTTCGGGAAAAGCAAATGGTCTGTTCTGAAGCTTGCAAAGCTTAGCATGAATGCGATCACTTCCTTTTCAACGCTTCCTCTCCACCTGATCACGCTCCTTGGCATCGCCTCGCTTTTCCTTTCCGTCCTTCTTGGCATTCAGACACTGGTTCGATGGGCTTCGGGAACTGCAGCGGACGGTTTCACCACCGTGATCCTGCTCCAGCTCTTTATCGGCGGTTTAACGATAATCAGCCTTGGGCTTATCGGCATTTATATCGCGCGGATTTTTACAGAAGTCAAAGCCCGGCCCCGCTATATCGTTTCAAAGTCCATCCATCTTGATCCGTCTTCAATAAAACAGGACAACTTTTCTTAAGCTTATTACAGGAGGAAACATGTTCGCAATACTGTATCTGATTCTTGCATTTTTTGTCGGCTGGGTCGTCAGGCAGCTTTTCAAAATCGATACTCCGGATCTTTTTTATAGAATTTCCGGAAGAACGCGTCATCTTCCTCCGGTGTGGACGTTTGACTTTCCATTTTCCCTGATTGTCGGCGTGACGCTTGTCACAACAGTCCATTATTATCTTTCTTTCCTGTTTTCCCTCATTCTCCCCGGTGATATCAATCCGCTGCTTGCTTCCAACATCGCCTTTGTACCTTTTCTGTCGGTTTTCTTTTACTTGTCTTTTAAAAAAATAAAGAAAAATGCCAACCATCCTGCGGGATCGGATTATTTCTCGAAAATGGATTTCTTTTATTGGAAAACGCTTTTTTTCTTTAGCTGTTTTAGCATTTTTCTGATTTTTTACAGTTTTTTTGTCTTCAATGGATATTTGAACTCCGGTGCCACCGTTTTTAGTGATTTTGCTCCCCATACAGCAATCATCCGTTCTTTTTCCAAAGGAATGAACTTCCCGACGCAATATCCGCACTTTGCAAATGATGGAATACAATATCACTTTCTGTTTTTTTACTTATGTGGAAATCTGGAGTATCTGGGGTTGAGAATCGATTTTGCCATGAATATTCCAAGCATCCTTGGCATTCTTTCTTTTACAACGCTTCTTGGATGTCTGGGTGTTTTGCTCACCAAACGCAGATGGGTGTTTTTCCTTGCTCCTTTCATGCTTTTCTTTCGCAGTTCCTACGCGATCTTTTCCTACCTCCGGGAATTGACCGCCAAAAACGGCGCCACCCTGGGAAGTGTGTTCATGGATATTCTGAAAACGAATAAATTCATCGGACAGACCACCCATGACGACTGGGGGCTGTGGTCCCTTAATGTCTATGCCAATCAGAGACATTTTTTATGGGGATTTTCCATTCTTCTCCTTGTCTTGTTCCTGTTCATCCCTTCGATCCGGATCCCGCGCTTCCATAAATACAAAAAAGAGAAGCCTGGCTTGGAAAAAATAGCACAGTATCTGGTCCATCCATCCCTGTGGAAAATTCAAAACGGCCGCGAGCTGCTTCTATGCTTATTATTGATCGCATGCCTCCCGTATTGGCATGGTTCTGTTTTAATTGCGCTTCTTTGCATTTTGTTTGTAATGGTCTTCTTTTCTAAAAACCGGCTCTCTTTTATCCTGGCGGCAGGAGTTGCTGTTGTTTCCGCACTTCTGCAGGCATGGTTTTTTTCGGGCGGAGCCCGGAACGTCGCCAGTCCGACCCTGCTATGGGGATTTCTTTCTTCCGACACTTCCATTCCCGGTGTTCTGTCTTATCTATTCCAGGTTCTCGGCATTTCATTCCTTTTGATCTTTTTCCTGCCTTTCATACAGAAAAATTTCAAAAATCGCACGTTGATCCTCGCATGCCTTTCTCCTCTTGTCTTCGCATTATGCATTTCCCTTACCCCCGATGTCACCGTGAATCACAAATACATCATCATTACCATGGCTCTTCTTAATATATTCATAGCCGACGCATTCTGCACCATTCTTCAATTCACAAAGGATCATTTCGAAGCCCTTCGCACGAAAAGCCTTCCATCCTCCGATCCCTCTCCGAACCGCCACTCTACTGTCCGGACCTTGCTGAAAAAGGCGCTTTTTTCCGCTTTATCCGTGATTCTTGTCCTCCTCCTGTCTTTCTCCCTTTTTGCAACAGGAATCCCGGAATTAACCGGATATTTCAACAAAAACATGGCAACCGTCAAAATCGATTTGAATTCTCCCTTGACAGAATGGATTGAAAAAAACACCGATCCGTCGGATGTCTTTCTAACAGCGCCCTATCATATGAATGAGTTCTTCTTCTCCGGCCGTAAAGCTTTTTACGGTTGGTCCTATTTTTCCTGGTCCGCAGGCCATGATACCGCTTCACGTAAAATCATCGTCGAATCAATGTTCCTTGGATATGAAGGAGATCTTGAAGCATTCTTGAAAAATGTAAAACAAGAAAAAATCCGATATGCCATTATCGATGACACTCTTTTAATGCAATCCGAATACGACGTCGATCCCTTGTTTTTTAAAATGAACTTTGCAGAAGTTGCACGGTTTCCCGCCATTCGGAACACCATAATTTACCAATTATACTAGTCGCGATTCTTTATAGAAGGATACGCTGCGGTACGCTGCAAGTACCTTTCTTTGTGGTCAATTTTGCATTTCGTCAAAATCCATGTTATAATAGACCGAAATGTTAATGCTTCAGTACAATATTACCAAAACATCAAAAATTTAGGAGAGATGCATTTGATAAGAAAAAGAAAAAGCAAACCCATTCGAGGACATCGGAACATTCGACTTCGCGAACTGCCTTGGATCAATTTTTTCAAATATATGTCGGTTTTTCTGATTATCGGAGTCGTTGGATATCTATTTTTTAGTCTTCGCTATCACACCGAAAAATTAACAGAAACGCAGCTGTATAATTCCGATCTGACCCGGAAGGTCTCTTTATTGTCTTCCGAGCTGGATGAGGAGCGCATGCTGCTGCAGTCTTCCCTGGCGGAACAATCCGATGATTTATCGGCAATGAAAGACCAGATAACCACTTTAAGCACCGAGCTGGCTTCGACCAAGCAGGCCAATACCGACCTTGCCGGTCAGTTGAGTGCGTACAAGACCCAGAACGATGTTCTCCGGAACAAGCTTGACACTGTTTTAGGAAGCGGTTCCCGGTCGGGAACGGACCTGTCTCCCTCTCCGGTTGGAACGTCCGGGCTTACACTGGCAGAACTGCAAAAGCTGACAAAAGGGACTGCCCTGGCAGGAATCGAGGAAGCCTTGCTAAAGATCGAGAAAGACTATAATTGTAACGCTCTATATGCGTTATCGGTCGCCAAGTTAGAAACCGGGCTGGGCACTTCTGTCAATTGTGTAACAAAAAACAATCTGTTCGGCATGCGGGGAAACAGTGACTGGCTTTCTTACTCCACCAAATCGGACAGTGTGATCGCGTTTGGAAGATTGATGAAATCGAATTATTTTTCCAAAGGGTATGTCACGCTGGAACGGATCGGCCCGCGCTACGCGGAAGGCAGTACGACCTGGGCGCCGAAAGCCAAGACCTATATGCTGAGTGACATGCGGAAAGTATTCAAGTAAACAGCCACTCTTCTATTCCTGTCGTTCTTCGCATAAGGTTTTTTATTCTTTACTCCTTGAATCCCTCGACCTCGAACCAGAAGACGATTCCATCGTCTTCTTTGTATGCTCCGCATTCATTGCCGTGCAGTTCGACAATCGCCTTGACAATCGCAAGTCCCAGTCCATAGCTTTTATCTTCAAGGCTTCTGGATTGGTCGTGTTTATAAAAGCTGATGAACAGCTGGCTTGGATCGATATCGACGATATCTTTCGCCTTGTTGAAAATATGGATGGTATATTTCTGATCCTTGGTGATCCAGATTTTAATCGTTCCGCCTTCGCTTGTATATTTGACCGCGTTCTCAAAAAGATTGCTCAGAACCTGTTCGATTTTAGAGTAATCTCCGTAAGCGATGCGCTCTTCCCGGTCCGTAAATTCTACGGTGATATTTTTTGCCTTGAGCAGGATCTGATGCTGGTAGACCAGTTCTTCGATAGATCCGGTTAGATCGAACATCGATTTTTGAAGGGTCACCATTTTGTTCTCTAATTGAGAAAGTTTGAGCAGCTGGTTGACCAGACCGTCCATTTTATTGCTTTCGGCAATAATAATGTCGCATTGCTTGTCCAATTCCTCCTTCTCCTGCTCCTGGTCTCTTATGGATTCGCTATATGCCACAATCAGCGACAGCGGCGTTTTAAAATCATGCGATACATTTGCAATGAATTCACGCCGGATTTTATTGGTTTGTTCCTCGCGCTGGAGGTCTTCCCGGAGCATCGCGTTCATTACCGTCAGCCGCTGGATGTTTTCCTGGAGGGTTTCCGACATCCGGTTGATGCTTGTGCCCAATTGACCCAATTCATCATTGGATTCGATCCGGCAGCGGTCTGTAAAATCCAGGTTGGCGATTTTATTTGCGACCGTTTCGATATTTGAAATGGGCTTGGTGAATTTTTTGGAAACGAATGCGATAATAATAAGAGCAAGTCCCAGGGTGATCAAGGAGATATACAGGGTATACCGCACGGCCAGCGAAGCTGTCTGGGTGATAAATTCCTGCGGGGTCTCTAAAAACAAGTATACCCCCTCTTCTATCTTGCTATAAAGCTGCAGTGACCGATTCCCCTTTTCACCGCCCGGACGCATCGAAAAGTTATCCTGGTTTGAAAGAATGATTTGTGAATCGGTCTGATTGTTCAGCTGTTCGAATACATTTTTACTGTAGGCAGCCTTCACCCACATTATTGGATTGTATTTTCCACCTCCCTCCGGAATTTGCTTCGTCTGATCCGGGAAAGCATCGAAGGACCGGGAAAAATACCCGATGGAAATCGTATCGTCGGAATTGGCGGAGCTGTATCCTTTTGTAAGGGAAAAAATAAAGATGGTGATATTTTTCTTTTCGGCTTCATTGATCTTCTCTGAAATCAAGCCGTCATTGGAAAGGTAGCTCTCCTTGATTCCTTTTTGTATTGATTTGAGCTCGCTGTTCTTGTTATAGGTATAGAATGTCTCAAGCAGGGTCTGGCCGAAGAAGGTGGTCGCCAGTATGTTGAAAATTAGAATAAATAAAATTGTGACATACAATTTCCCTCTGATTTTCAAAGGAAGCTGGAAACGGCGTTTTTTGGACGCCGTCTTCCTGCCCTTTAAAACAGCCAATGCCTCTGCCTGTTGACTGACAGTCGGATTTGCCGGCCGATTGACATTCGCTTTCGACTGTCGGAACAGATGTTTTAAAAAAAGGCTGATTTTCGTCATTGTGATTCACTCCCTTTGTCGTCGGTCAATTTGTACCCGAACTTGCGGATGGTTTTAATATAGTTTCCGCAATCAAAGAGCTTAGAACGCAGGCATTTGATATGGGTATCTACTGTTCTCTCGTCGCCGAAATAATCAAATCCCCAGACTTTCTCCAGAATCTGCTCCCGGTTGAGCACCAGGTTCTTATTCAGCATCAGGTAATATAGCAGATCGAACTCTCGCGGTGTCAAGATAATGTCCTCTCCCAGGATTTGCACGTTGCGTTCTCGCTTATGCAGAAGGATATCGCCGAATTGCATTTCATCCTCGCCAAAGATTCTGGATCGTTTGAGAACAGACTTGATCCGGGTGATCAGGATCGCCGGGCTGAATGGCTTGGTGATATATTCATCCGCACCGCATGAAAACCCGGAAAGCTCGTCATACTCCTCGCTTCGGGCGGTAAGCATCACAACCGGCACGGCTGACTGGGAGCGGATTTCTTTGCAAACTTGGAGGCCGTCCTTAATTGGCATCATGATATCAAGAATCACCAGATCGAATTTGTCTTCCGAAAACCGATCCAGTGCTTCTTTTCCGTTCGACGCCTCTACAACGGTAAATCCCTCTTTTTTTAAATAATTGACTACAAGTGTGCGTAGTTTGGCTTCGTCTTCTGCAATTAATACTTTATTTTCCATTGAAGTCCACTCCATTTTTCTTTCATATTCTGCTGAATTGGATGAATGCCCATCGTATAAGAAGAGTTGTAGTTTTATTTTAAAGGATAAATGTGTTCGCAATGTGAAAATCCGCTTTATAAAAACGAAATTTCCCGTAATTTGTCGATCACAACCGCATCCGGATACATCAGATCCATTTTGGATAACACACCGAGGGAGAAAAAACCGTTGTTTTCTGTCATTTCATATTTCTCTGCCACAAGCTCCCGGTTGAAATCACAGCGATAGGCAATCAGCGTCACCCGCTGGTGCGTCGTGTCATGGACAATCGTGGTATAATGCTCTTGCACGGCAACGTCGATACCCCATGATTCTTTCATTATTTGAGCCAGGAAAACCTTGCTGTTTTTATCCGAAGGTTTTCTGCTGCTGGGGAGATACCATTTTCCGTTGTTCAAACCGCTCTTTTTTTTTACGGCAAAAATCCTGCCGTCCTGTTCAAGAATCGCTGCAATGAAAATCAGGTCATTTTCATGAAAAAACTTATATGACCCGTCATACATGGAGAGTCCCGGCTTATTGTCCCCGGGATAATCGCTGCCTGCAGTGCAAATCAGGTCCAGCGTTTTCGCCGCTGCCTCTATTTCAATTTTTTGCGCCATGGAGGCTTCTCCGTGAAAAGCTTCCACTCCAAGCAGTCCATCGGCCTTCAACTTCGACAGGCGCTGCAGCAGGAGGCTTGCGACCTCCCTGGATCCGCTTGTCCACTCATACAGATAAGGATGTGCCACAACCGGGACTCCGCCTGCTTCCAAAATGCTGTCAATCGCCTCTTTTGCCGTCGGCTTCACTCTTGCCGCATAGCAGGGTTTCCCGTACCCGATCCAGCTGTTGAACGCTTCTTTTACTGAACCGATATACCCCTTCCGAGTCAGAACATTGGCAGCATGCAGGCGCCCGACCACCGAACCGCCCTCCGCCCTCAGCTCTTCGATGGTAATCGGCATAGCATGATAGGTCAGCAGTTTGCATAGTTCGATATTCCGATCATTTCTTCTTTCCCTTTGCGTAAGAATGAAAGATTCCATTTTCTCATAACCGCCAAATGGTAAATATCCAAGGATATGGACTTCTCTTTCTGCCTGCACAGAAATTTCTCTTCCAGGGATAATCGCCGGGCATGACATCCCGATGGCTTTTAATATGTATAAAATGCGAAAGACATCCTGCACTCCTTCAATGCTGTCATGATCGGTTATCGAAAAGCACTGCAGCTTGTTCTCCATCGTTTTTTGGACAACACGAGCGGCGCTGTCCGCTCCATCCGACGCCTGAGTATGAAGATGCAGGTCACATCCGCCTTTTCGGACAGTCTCCGCGATGAACGACGCACCTAATACTATTTTTTCCTCGGCAGCAAGATGATCCAGCTCTTTTGGCAGATCAGGCATCATGAATCGTATTCCTCCATGAAAAGGACAAGGAAGGTTTTACGTTCTGAATGAGAATCTTCCCTTCATAACGAAACCTTCCTCCTTATCCTATAATATAAAATTTTATTTTAATTCAAGGCTCTTCCTCTGCAGGAACCGAATAACAATTCGATACGGCAGCCATGCAAAAAAGCGCTGCGGCTGTCTCCGTTATTCGTCGTCTTCCTCCAGATGCAGCTTGGCTTCCGCAATGACTTTGTCCGATACAAGGGAAGGTGCCGGCTCATATCTTGCAAAATCGATGGTATACCATCCTCTGCCTTGTGTCATCGAACGCAGATCCGTCGCATAGGTCGCCATTTCAGAGGTGGGAACCTCCGCATTGACGCATTGGATGTCGCCGTTTGCATTGATTCCGATGATCCGTCCTCTTCTCTTGTTCATATCGCCCATGACATCTCCGAGGTAGTTGTCCGGAATGGATACCTCCACACTGCTGATGGGTTCCAGTAAAATAGGATTCGCCTGCGGCAGGCCGTTCTTATAAGCAAGACGGGCGGCCATACGGAAAGACAATTCGTTCGAATCGACATCGTGATACGATCCGTCCACCAGAGTCGCTTTCAGATTCACAACGGGATATCCCGCTAAAACTCCTTTTATTACGGCATCCTGAAGGCCTTTCTCGACTGCGGGGAAGAATGATTTGGGGACAGCGCCTCCGAAAACCTTCTCTTCAAAAGTCAATTCCGCGGTCTCTCCCGGTTCGAACTCGATCCAGACGTCGCCATATTGGCCATGCCCGCCGGATTGCTTCTTATGCTTCCCCTGGACCTTGACCTTCTTGCGAATGGTCTCGCGATAAGGAACTTTCGGAACCTCCAGCGTTGAATCTACATTGAATTTCGCCTTGAGCTTCGAACGCAGTACATCGATATGCTGCTCTCCCATGCCGGAAATAACCATCTGATGGGTTTCCGAGTTGTTCGAAAACTTAAAAGTCGGGTCTTCCTCGCGAAGCTTGTGCAGTCCTGCTGCGATTTTGTCATCCTCTCCCTTTACCTTCGGAATGATTGCCAGAGTCAGACAAGGCACCGGGAAAACGATCTGAGGCAGAATGACCGGTCTTGCTTTCTCGCAGAGCGTGTCATTGGTATTGGTAAAATTAAGCTTCGTCACCGCTCCGATATCCCCTAATCCAATGACGTCGGCAGAAATCTGCTTCTTTCCGGAAATAAGGAATAAGGAGCCGATCCGCTCTTCTTTCTCTTTATTCGCATTAAAAACACTGGTATTGGGTTTCATTTGACCGGAACACACTTTGAAAATGGAGATTTTCCCGACAAACGGGTCGACAATTGTTTTAAACACAATGGCTGACAGGGATTCTTTCTCGTCAGCTCTCAATGTAATGGCATTGCCGTCTGTGTTCTGTGCGGTAAAGGTCAGGTTTCTGTCCGGTGGAGGCATAAATTTGATGACACTGTCCATTATAAAATTGGTTCCCCAGTTTGCCGTGCCGGAACCGCAGAAAACTGGTTTGATCGACCCGGCTTCCACGCTTGCGGCAAGACCGCGCGCCATTTCATCGCGGCTGAACTCCTCCCCGGCGAAAAATTTCTCCATCAGTTCCTCGTCGCTTTCGGCTGCGTGTTCCTTGATGTTTTCGGTGATTTCTGCGACCCGCGTGGCCATGTCGGCCGGTACAGGAATCTCTTCCATTTTGTTGTTTGCGGCAATTTTATACGCTTTGTTTTCATATATATTGACAAATCCAATTATTTTCGTATCTTCGAGAATCGGGAGGGTGAAAGGAGTCACTCCCGCCCCGAACATCTCTTTGAGCTGTTCAAGCACTTTCTCATAATTGGCGTTTTGTTCTTCAATTTTACTTACAAAAAAGAAATACGGCAATTTCTGTTTCTCGGTGAAACGGACCGATTTCTCCGTTCCGACGTTTACCCCGGACTTTCCGCTGACCAGGATGATCGTTCCGTCCGCGACCCGGAGTCCTTGCATGACTTCGCCCATGAAATCGAAGTCCCCCGGTGTGTCTAATAAATTAATCTTGCAGTCCTGCCACTCAAATGCGGCAATAGAAGTGTTTATGGATGTTTTCCTTCGGATTTCCTCCGCATCGAAATCCATGGTGGTATTCCCGTCATCAATCTTTCCTAGACGGTCAATCGTCTTTGCGTTGAACAAGATCGCTTCTGCAAAAGAGGTCTTACCTGAGTGTCCATGTCCTAAAAGAGCAATGTTTCTAATTTTCGTAGCTGGATAATTTTTCATATCCTGGGTACCTCCTTGAAAAATAAAATTTAGTGTCCGCGGCATGCATTATATCCATACCTGCATTAACGCTATTGAATAATTATACTATGCACAATTAACAAATACCAGTATGTTTTTGACGGTATTTTTGATAAAAGATAGTATAAATTGTATATTCGGAGTCATTGAGAAAAATCATTAAAATAGTCCGAATATTATTTATACTCATGATTTTACTAAACAATCATAATAGTATAGTAATGTAAAATGAATAAAAAAGACAAGTACTTTGTTAACTCTAAAACTTATGTTATCCGACGAGGAAAATTTCTGTAGGGCAAGGCGGTGGATAATTGACACCAACGCAGCCATACTGGAATTTAACCGGCGGTATCATATGGAATTAGAGGTAACAAAGTACTAGAGTCATAGAATGGCATATTATAATTTAGATAGACGGAGGGGAATATCCATAAATTGTAAATTGATTCTTATATATTGATTCTTATATATTGATTCTTATATATTGATTCTTATATTAGGATGAATATTTGTCTCTTTGAAGAATCGTTTTAAAATCAACAAGACAATCAAGTGATTAGGCCTGATTGTCTTGTCATATAGGGCATGTATTAAATAACAGCTTGTAATTTATGGAACATCATTTCGGATCATTTGATTAATTTAAAATACTTTGATCAATTTCTTTCCAATATAGAATTTTTCGTTCCAATAGATTTGCAACAAAGTAAAGTAAGAGGCCAATCACACTAAGCACAATCACCGCACAAAGAATCATCCTGATATCATATGTTTCGCTTCCAAGAGTCAATAAATAGCCAAGCCCTGCTTTGGCACCGATCATTTCGCCAATAACAGCACCTGTCACAGCTTGAGTGATGGCTAATTTGATTCCAGAAAGCAACATCTCAAAAGAATATGGTAATTCCACCGAATAAAAGACCTGTAATTTACTAGCTTTCAAGACCTTCATCATGTTATAAGCATTTTCATCAATAGAGCGTATCGCTGTGACTTGGTTAACCATGATAGGAAATGCTACTACAAGGATGACCAGGACTACTTTTGATTGAATGCCCAACCCCATCCACAAAATAAGCAGCGGGGCTAATGATATTTTTGGTGCAGTTTGCAAAATGATGACAAATGGCATGACAATCCTCTCAAACACACGAATTTTCGCCATTATATACCCTAATATCAGTCCAATCAAAATACCAATACCGGTTCCAATCAGTACTTCCTGTAATGTAATCAAGATGCTCTGAACCATGACTCCTGTACGGAAAAGCATGACTCCATAATTAAACAATGCGACAGGACGAGGCAGCAGGTATTCAGGTATATTAAACAATGAAATACATACATCCCATAGTAAAAGGAACACGGGAAACACCGCAATGGGTAGTATGGTATTTTTGTGTTTTTGGTAAAACATATTCGATTCACCTTTCTAAATGGATTGCCGCATTTTTAAAGATCCTGTCATTATTTTGTTTTATAAATCAAATCCGTTGCCGGGAAGGTCTTTGTAATCACACTGTATTCTTTTTCAGTGGCAATGAGGTTCTCCCAACGGTTGATATCTGAAGCACCGATACCATTTGCTTTCGTGTAATCGCTCTGCCAGAGACTGGGAATAAAGACTTGATTGATAATTTTAACTATAAGGTCTCTTTTGTCAGCATATGTTGATGCATATTTTTGAATAGAGAGGTCAACTGCTTCTTCTACATGATTGTTGATGATATATTCTATTCCCTTAGTCAATGCAGCAGAAAAGCCTTTTACCTGGTCAGGGTGCTCGGCAATGAATTTATCACCAGCCACCAGCACATTGCCAAAAGAAGGTAGAACATCATCGGATCGGAACTCACTGGCTTTGAACCCAGAAGCATTGAGTTCAATCGTCCGCAGCATAGAAAAGCAGATCGCATCCACCTGCCCGGTTGTCAAAGCACTCAGAATCGCTCCGGTACCTACTATCTCAACAGATACATCATTGATAGACAAGCCGTTCTTTTTAAGTAAAACTTGCAGCTGGATATAATTCGGGCTTCCAAAACTAGTTACTGCAATTTTTTTACCTTTTAGGTCTGCAGGCGCTTTAATTTTTGAATCTGTAGAAAATATAGTCGAGCCTAAGCCGCTTTGATATGTAGTATGGATCACTTTAACCGGAATATCTTGAGATTTGGCTAAAATCACTGAATCTGCATTGGGAAAACCGAATTCAACATTGCCTGCAGCAACATTTTTGACAATATCAGCTGCTGCTGCATAAAAGAACTCTACATTAAGCCCCTGTTCCGCAAAATAGCCTTTTTCTTTAGCGATATACAAAGGTGCATAATAAGGGACAGCAGCACCATCAATCTGTATGGAGACATTTGTCAGCGTTTTTGAAGCCGTGCTGGCTGAATTGATCGATTCTTTTGAAGATGAGGTGGATTGTGCAGGCGTTGTAGTGGGGTTAGCAGAACAACCGGCAAATATGCCAATAGTCATTGAAATGGACAATAGCAGTGTGGATAGTTTAAAAATCTTTTTCATGATTCTCCTCCTAATAAAAATAATTGCATGGTTTTCTTTTTTTGAAACAGCAAAATGCCTTTGTGTTTCAAATTATTAAATATTTTAAACTCTCTATGAATTTGTATAATAGAATGGCCAACTTCCAATCATGCATATCATAGAGAACTTTTTTCCTTCCTGTTCTCTTTTTTTGAACATAGCTATTCTGTGTAAGAGTCTTTATACTCTGACAGATATTGCATATACAGTATAACCATCGCTTCCAAAGCGGTTTTGCACAATGCCTGCTGCGCTTTTTCAAAGTCAATCATCCATTGATCGGTTGAACGGTTGCAATGAACAGCACACAGGCTTCCAGTGAAAACATTGAAAAGGGATCCTAATGTGAATATTGTTTCGTTCTCCATTTCCAAATTAAGAATGCCTATTTTTTTATATTCTTCAAGAAGATTCGGAAGATAAAATTGCCGGCCTGCAGAGGGACGTCCCTGCCCTGCAAAAAACGATCCAACAGAAGCGCAAATGCCTTTCCAATAGTTACACCCACTTTCCTGACAGGCAAGCAGAAGGCATTTTACAACTTCAAAAGATGCCACTGCAGGAAACTCGGGTTTAACATAAAATGCCGATGCTCCACCCTGACGCATGGCGGCTGTGTTGATAATTAAATCACCGAAGGAGATATTGTCCTGGATAGCCCCTGTACCACCTACTCGGATCAGCGCTTTTGCGCCCAATTCAATCAGCTCAATGACAGCAATTTCCGTAGATGGTGCACCAATCCCGGTAGAACAGACACTTATCGGAACTCCTTTATAGCTGCCTGTGCCCACAGTAAATTCCCGGTTGCTGCTGATTATATGAAACTCATCAAAAAATTGTGAAAACATCTCCACCCGGCCAGGGTCACCCGGAAGCAGGACAATTTCAGCAATATCCCCCTTCTTACAAAGCAGGTGCGGTACTTTTTCGTTTAATAACGGTGATTCTGCGGTAGCAAATTGCATATATTAAAAATTCCTTTCTCAAATGGATGGTGAAATATTGTTTGTATTTTTTTTAGACTCATGCCAGAAAAGTAATTTGTTTTCTAAAAGATTTAAAAACTCATAAGACAGTATTCCTACCACGATGGTGACAATAATGCCAGCAATCAGCATTGGCGTATCATATGTTGAAGAAGCGAATGTCAGAATATATCCCAATCCTTGTTTGCCACTCATCCATTCGGCAACTATTGCACCAATAACAGCTTGTACAATACCGACCTTCAATCCAGAAAAAAGGGATGGTAAGGAGTAGAATATCTCTGCTTGTGAAAAAAGCTGCCAACGCGAGGCTTTCAGTACTTTCATGAGATTGCGAAAATCGTTGGGAATGGAATCAATTCCTAAAGCCATGCCTGACATGACCGGAAAAATAACCATTGACATGATTAATACTACCTTAGAAAAGATTCCTATGCCAAACCAAATAACAAATAGCGGAACAAGTGCGATTTTCGGTGCGGTTTGTGCAAAGATTAGGTACGGCATAAACATGGATTTGAGAAAGCTGACTTTGACAAGGATATAGCCCAGCAGCATCCCAAACAATCCTCCTAGTGCAAAACCGATTATTACTTCCAGCGAAGTCGCAATCAGATGAGGCCAGACCAGACCACTGGTAAAAAGCTTGGAAAGTTTTTCAAAGACAAGAGCTGGAGCTGGTAAAACATAAGTGGGTACATTTGATGTGGATACATATATTTGCCATACCACTAAAAACACGCTGATCGAAATCAGATATTCCATCACAAATTGTATCGATTTGCGCAGATAAGGCTTTTTTTTCATCCTATAATCCCCCTTAAATATTTGCTGTACTCAGCAAACCGAGGATCTTGGCGGGTTTGATCACTGCGAGGTCTGGGAAGATCAATACTCAAAATTTCCTTGATTCGGCCTGGACGGGGAGACATTATGATTACTCTGTCAGATAAAAAAGCAGCCTCTTCAATACTGTGAGTTACAAACAGAACCGTTTTCCCAGTACGCTGCCATATTTTCAGCAGTTCTATATTGAGGTAATCACGCGTTAATGCATCAAGCGCGCCAAATGGTTCATCCATTAACAATAAAGGTGCATCATAAGAAAGAGCCCGCACGATTGAAACCCGTTGCTTCATACCTCCGGATAATTCACGCGGAAGCGCTTCCTTGAAATCGCTAAGGCCTGCAAGCTCCAGCAATTCGTCCAGTTTTTTCATATTCTCCGGTGTATCGAGATGCTTGATTTTCAGTGGAAACCCGGCATTTTGCCGTACATTTTTCCAAGGAAGCAAAACAGAGTCCTGGAAAACAAAACCAAGCTCCGGATTAGAACTGCCCGTATATAGAATTGAACCTGATGACGGTTTTTCCAAGTTGCCAATAATTTTCAGTAGTGTGGATTTACCGCAACCGGAAGGGCCAATTATTGATACAAACTCCCCTTGCGATATATCAAGAGTAATATCTTTCAAAGCAACTGTATCCTCTTTCAGTATATTGTGGTAAGTCTTCCCCAATTTTTGTATTTTCAAGCAAATAGTACTCATTTAACAATTCCCCTCCGATTTAAAACACATTTAGAATTTATTCCCAAGGCATTTTGTGATTTTTTGTGCGAATTCTTTTAAAATCTGAATACTTTCCTCATTAATGCTATTATTCATTTTTAATGCGGTAAAGGAAATACTTGCCACCGCTTTACCCATACTGTCAAAAATGGGGCAAGCAACGCCTTGTACCCCCATTTGCAGTTCTTCATCGCAAATGGCATATCCCTGCTCTCGAATATTGTCCAAATCTTTAATCCATTCTTCGATATTGGTTTTAGTGAAAGGTGTATCTTGTTTGGCAACATTATGGTTAAACAATTCTCTGACTTTTTCCGGGTTCAGATAACTGCAGAGCATCTTGCCCGCAGAAGTAGAATGCAGAGGCATTGCAAAACCGGTGCGTACATAAAACATTGATGTATCCCTGCTTTCTGCATAATCAATGCAGATAACACTATCCCCTTTTCGAACACATAAAGCAATTGTACTGTGCAAAATTTGCTCTAATTGTTTAATGTACTGATGACTGGATTGGATCAGACTGTTTTCTTGGGTTATATTGGCACATAATGTCAACACTTTATAACCGATTCGATATTGTTTTGTGTCTTCATCCTTTGATACAAAACCCTGCTCTTTTAAACAATTAAGAATACGATGCGCCGCGCTTGTTGATATTTCAACACGGCTGGCTATTTCTGACAGTGAAATACCATTTGATTCTTTGCTTAAGATAGAAAGTATTTGAAGGGTCCGTTCG
>CAZJXH010000006.1:1850-7918 GCA_964549475.1 uncultured Oscillospiraceae bacterium | reverse complement strand
TTCGACTACCACCTTTCCGTATTGCGGGAAGCATTCCCGTGTAGAGAAACTTTATATTGCCATATTAATACCACGGTGCTGTGATTGTCAAGCGGCAATTCCTTGTTTTAATTTAAATATTGGCACTTTCCAGATTATTTGTTTTTCTAGACAATATGCATCGTTCTTTTTTGTTTTAATAATTAAAGGCAGAATAAAAGAGATAATGTATAATATTTTTTTCCAGTTAAAATGGCAGGATAGTTTTTAATTCACAAAGGCGTTGGGAGGGATTGAAAATGTTGGATAGATATAAAGTCATTTTATTTGATGCTGATGATACATTATTGGATTTTAAAGCGAATGAACATGCCTCTTTAGAATTGATATTTAAAAAAATAAAATATCCCCTGACAAATGTTATCAGAAACGAGTTTGTAAAAATTAATAGGGATTTGTGGTATAAATATGAACAGGGAGCTATTTCTAGAGAAGCTGTTATCAATTCTCGTTTTCAAATTCTTTTTGATAATCTTGGCATTCAAGAGAACGGGAAAGAGATTGGTGCGATGTATACAGAAGTGCTTGGTATGGGATCTCAAATGATTGATAGTGCTTTAAATGTCTGCAATGCCTTATATAAAAGTCATGACCTGTATATTGTTACAAATGGAAGCACTGATATGCAAGTGAAACGATTGAATGCTTCCGGATTGAATGAATACATGAAAGGTATTTTTATTTCAGAAAGTGTTAAACACCAAAAGCCATCCAGATATTTTTTTAATTATGTTTTTACTACTATCGATTGTTTTGATTTATCAAGGACTATTATTGTCGGCGACTCCCTGTCCTCCGATATTCAAGGAGGAATTAATTCAGGAATTGATACGTGTTGGTTTAATCCCGACAGCACCCGCAACATGACTGATCTAAATCCGACCTATGAAATTTCCTCTCTGGATGATTTATTTTACATTGAATGAATTTCTTGTTACAATAAACAAGGCATTTAAAAAGGTTGGACTTCATACAATTCTGTTATGACAGTGTATTCTGTTACGAGGTGTTCTATGGTTACGGTCGAAAAGCTGTTGCGGATACCTAAACTGCGAAATATCACAGTTGCCGCAGGAAAATCCGGTCTTACACGGAAAGTTGGCAATGTCACTGTCATGGAAGTGCCAGATATTATCCAGTGGCTGAAGTCTGACGATTTTGTAATTACCAGCCTGTATGCCGTGAAAGATGATATCGGGGCCCAGTGCCGTTTGCTGGATGATCTGTCCCATACTTCTTGTGCATGTGTGGCAGTTAAAATCGGTCAATACGTTAAAGAGCTTTCTGCTGAAGTAAAAGCGATGGCGGATAAGCATGGGCTTCCGCTTTTAATAATACCTTATGATCTTTCTTATATTGACATTATTATGAATGCAATGAATTGTATTTTTGAAGAACAGAATCCACGTGTTGTTTTAGAAAAATATATAAAAGATATCATTTTTGAAGCTTATACTGAGCCGGCTCTTATGGTTGAGCGCGGAACTCTTTTAGGACTCATGGTCGAGAAAGATCAATACGTCGCAATGACAATACAATTTGATGATGCATATTCACCCAGTGAGGCTGACATTCAGGCCTTGTGGCATGTTGGAATTTCCATCGCTCAGTTTTTAACAACACAAAGAGGGTTGCATTTCTGTATCGCAGTCAAAATGCAAAGTAATTGTTCTATCTTATTAGATGCGGAAGATGAACAGACCATAGCCAGATTGCTTCCATTTATCCAGCAGGAAGCATTATTGCAGCTCGATTATGCATTTCCGGCTCATCGGATATATATAGGGTTCGGTAATGCATACAACGGACTGTCAGGCATCAGGAATACCTATTTTGAATCTATCCGCGCTATCCGGACAGGACAAATCTTTACTCCGGACAACCGTATTCAAAACTTTCGGGATATCGAATTGCAATCTATCATAGCAGAAGCGGTCAGCGGCCGTGCAATCAGTCTGCTGGACAGAATATTAAATAAAATCGACAATAAAGAAGTCCTTGAAACACTTATCATGTATTACGAATGCAATGCCAATTATGATGAAACCGCCGCTAAACTGTTTGCCCATAAAAATACAATCAAGTATCGCTTACAAAAAGTGAAAGATCTGACTGGGCTGGATGTAAAAAATCCTATTGACAGTTTTAATCTTTATGTAGCTGTTCTGGCATATAAAATGCGTAAACACTCTCATCAATAAGCAATAGTATTTTTTTATAGTAACACGAAAAATCCTGGTTGTATTATTGGACAAAAATAATTCGTTTTTTCTATTTTAATTCACATAGCATTGAAAAACACCCTATGCTATACTCCGATTACTAATTGCTTCGGGGTGAGTGAATGATTTATTCGTTGGAAGATTTTCAATATTTGGAAAATGCGTTTGACCGGCTATACGACATTGGCGGTTCTAATAATGGCGGGGTTACACGTTTAGGCTATTCCAAAGAAGAAGATGAAATGCATGCAGTTTTTTCGGCGTTAGGAAAGGCGATGAATTTAAAAACCTATTGTGATCAGGCTGGCAATACTTTTATCGCATATGGGAGAGAAGACCGGGACTATTATTTGATCGGCTCCCATCTGGATTCTGTTGTTGATGGCGGCCGATATGACGGAGTCGCCGGAATTCTTGCAGGACTTTTAATTCTTCGATGGGCCATTAATGACGGCATTGATATCCCTATCCGCATTGTGGCATTGCGCTGTGAAGAGTCCAGTAATTTTGGCGTATGTACATTGGGAAGCAGTTTGATAACAAATAGTTCGTCTGGCCTTGATTTGTCCATATTAATGGGGAAAGACGGACAGACTTTAGGTAAAATCTTTACTAAAAAAAATTATACCCTGAATCCAGCTCAAATTACTGGTGTAAAACATTATCTTGAGCTGCATATTGAGCAAGGCCGGGTACTGGAGGAGAATAAACAGCAGATTGGAATCGTAACCACGATTGCCGGACCTCGCAGGTTTAATCTCTACATACAAGGCTTGGCCGAGCATTCCGGTGCAACTCCCATGAACATGCGAAACGACGCTCTTTGCGCAGCTGCAGAATTGATTTTAGCGATTGAGAAAATTGGTCAGGCTGAATCCGTTAACCATTCTGTTGCAACGGTCAGTGTCATAAACAACCAGCCCAATGCGCTCAACGTTATTCCTGGATCAGTACAGCTTCAAGTAGACACCCGGGGCATTGATGTTGCCAGTCTGGATAGAATGGAATATCAAATGAAACAGGCAGGGAAGGCAATTTGTCAGCGGCGAGGAGCCGGTTTTATCAAAGAGAAATTTTGTGATGCCAGGCCGGTTGACATGGATAAAACGATACAAGAAAGGTTTGCCGGTGCTGCCAATAAATTTGGGATTTCTTATCGCCAGATGATTAGCGGCGCTGGACACGACGCGATGAATTTTTCCAAACTTTTTGGTGCTGCACTGCTGTTAATTCCCTGTAAAAACGGCATAAGCCATAACAAGAATGAATTTGCCAATATGGATAGTATTTGCAGCGGCGCAAGAGTTCTTTATGAATATTTGAAGGAGGAATACGTTATATAATGATTCTGATTAAAGGTGGAAGAATGATGAATCCAAAGACTGGAACCGATGAGCTGCGGGATCTGGTAATAGATGGCAACCGCATTAAATACATTGGAAAGTTTAGTCCGGATGAGAAATATGAACAAATAATTCATGCGGAAGGCATGGTGGTCGCTCCGGGGCTGATTGATGTACACGTCCATTTTCGCGATCCTGGCCTTACCTACAAGGAAGATATTGAATCTGGAGCGAACGCTGCGGCCAGAGGAGGTTTTACTACTGTAGTCTGCATGGCTAACACAAAACCAATCGTGGATAATAAACAGGTTCTGTTCAATGTGATGGAAAGTGCAAAAAAGGCAATTATTCATGTCCATACAGCAGCAGCAGTCAGTAAGGGCTTCGAAGGAAAAGAACTGACCAATATGGCAGAATTGAAAATGCTGGGGGCAGTTGGATTCAGCGACGATGGGTTCCCCCTAACCGATACAGCTTTTGTACGTCAGGCCATGCTTGCTGTGAAAGCATTGGATATACCGATCAGTCTTCATGAGGAAGACCCCGCCTTAATCGGACAGCCAGGAATCAACGATGGCGAAATTGCTGCCTCACTTGGCTTTATCGGTGCACTAGCTTCCTCGGAAAGTGCCATGGTGGCTCGAGATTGCATGCTGGCAGTAGATACCGGTGCAAAGGTGCATATCCAGCATGTAAGCTGCAAGGAGTCTGTAGCAGCAATAAAGCTGGCTAAAAGTTTAGGTGCCAATATAACAGCTGAAACAACACCACAGCACTTTTCCCTCACTCAGGATGAGGTGCTTGTACAAGGATCTCTAGCCAAACTGAATCCTCCTTTGCGTTCAGAAACGGATCGTTACAGTTTAATTGCAGGTCTTAAGGACGGAACAATCGATATCATCGCAACAGATCATGCACCACATAGCGCAGAGGAAAAATCCAGACCATTCCCAACAGCTCCCAGTGGTATCATCGGGCTGGAAACCGCTTTATCCTTAGGAATTACGAATCTAGTGCGGAAAGGGCATCTCAGCCTGATAGATCTTTTGGGAAAAATGACACTCGCCCCTGCCGAATTGTATGGTTTTGATTCAGGTTACCTGGCGGAAGGAGGATACGCAGATATTGTAATCTTCGACGCCAAGGAGAATTGGGTTGTTTCAAATTTCCTTTCTAAGTCGGCGAATTCGCCTTTTATTGGAAAATCCTTATTTGGGAAAGTTAAATATACAATTTGCAGCGGTAAGATTGTATACAAGGATTAATACCGTTTGCAACCAGTGGTCATTAATTGAAAGGATGGCGTGATAAATGTCAAGAATAATTTTTAACAAACAGCTTTCCAAAGAGTTTTACCTTATGAAAGTAGAACACTCCAACAATGCACAGATGGGTCAATTCTACATGCTCCGCTCTTGGGACAAATACCCCGTGCTTTCCCGTCCAATAAGTGTTTTTGATACGGACGGAGAAACCGTTTCTTTTTTATATAAAGTAATGGGCAAAGGCACTGAGAGTTTCTCAGCGCTTAAAGCAGGCGAGGATATCACCCTTCAGGGTCCTAATGGAAACACATTCCCGCATGTAGATGGGAAAATTGCCATGGTCGGCGGTGGTGTCGGAATTGCACCATTCTATCTTGCAGCAAAACGCATAAAAAAAGAGAAACCGGATATCAAGATTGACCTTTTTCTCGGTTTTCGAGAGGAACCAATTCTGATTGACGACTACACGCAGATCGTTGATCGCGTGATTGTTAACGTCGGTGGTTTTATTACCGATGAGGTTGATCCAATGAAATATGATTTCATCCTTGCATGTGGACCGGAAATCATGATGAGAACGCTGTATAAAAAACATGTTGATTCAAAGTCAGACGCCCTTCTTTATGTTTCAATGGAAAACCGCATGGCATGTGGTATCGGTGCATGTCTCGGATGTAGTTGTAAAACAAGGGACGGCAATAAAAAAGTTTGTAAAGATGGCCCGATATTTTTAGGGGAGGCGGTATTCAGTGTATGAAAAACAATATGAAAACAATATTTGCCGGAGTGAACTTCAAAAACCCCGTTGTTCTGGCATCCGGGACCTGTGGTTTCGGTCGGGAAAACAATGAAATATTCGACATCCAGCTTCTGGGCGGCCTCGTCTCCAAGGGGCTGACAGTAAATGCATGTCCGGGGAATGGAGGAATCCGCATATGGGAGACATCAAGCGGCATTATGAACAGTATTGGTCTTGAGAACCCTGGCATCCGAAGCTATATACAGAACGATTTTAATTGGATAAAGCAACTGGATTTGATCAATATCGTAAATCTGGGTGGACACTCTATTGAGGATTATCTTGAAGGAATCGAATTACTGAATAAGATAAACCTGGATATTCTAGAACTGAATATCTCGTGTCCGAATGTCAAGGCAGGGGGAATGAATTTTGGCACAAAGACCGAGTTTGCACGGGA
>CAZJXH010000006.1:0-1840 GCA_964549475.1 uncultured Oscillospiraceae bacterium | reverse complement strand
GCGCAAAGTCCGGACGGTTTGCAAGCATAAGCTGGTTATTAAATTATCCCCCAATGCAGAAAATATCGTTGCTCTGGCTAAAGCTTGCGAGGAAGAAGGAGCGGATGGCATTTCCTTGGTAAATACCTTTCAAGCTATGGCTATCGATCTTAATAAACGCAAACCGGTATTCGAGAATATTTATGCCGGACTATCTGGTCCTTCCATTAAGCCAATCGCTCTGCGAATGGTTCATCAGGTTGCCAAAGCGGTTTCCATTCCGATAATGGGGATAGGCGGCATTTCAACATGGCAGGATGCGATAGAATTTGTAATGGCTGGTGCAACGGTTGTTCAAATTGGAACAGGAAATTTTATGAAGCCGACTATGTCTCTGGATATTATTAATGGAATGAAATTCTATCTTGATTCGCAGGGGATCGACAATATTGAAGAGATCAGAGGAATTGTCTAATGATGAATAATCAAAACACTTTTGCTAAAACCAGGACAGAACATGATTCTATCGGTATCAAGGAAGTCCCGGAAAATGCATATTACGGCATACAAACGCTTCGCGCCACAGAAAATTTCTATATCACAGGATTAACAATGCATCCTGAATTATTGAACAGCATTGCTCAAATTAAAAAAGCAGCGGCAATCACAAACTTTGAAGTTGGAAAGCTGAATGAAGAACGTGCCGATGCCATTGTCATTGCTTGTGATGATATAATTTCCGGCAAGCTGCACGATCAGTTTATCGTTGATCCTATTCAGGGCGGAGCCGGAACCAGTTTGAACATGAATGCCAACGAAGTCATTGCTAACCGCGCCATTGAAATTCTTGAAGGACAGAAAGGGGATTACAATATTGTTAATCCGAATGATCATGTTAATTACGGGCAATCTACAAATGATGTATTTCCTTCCTGCGGCCGCATTACCACACTCAAACTTTTAATAAAGGCACAAGAGCAGCTAATCCGTCTTCATGATGCATTTGCTGCTAAAGCTGAAGAATTTGATTGCATAATTAAAATGGGGCGGACTCAACTCCAGGATGCTGTTCCAATAAGGCTCGGACAAGAGTTTCGAGCATACAGCGCTGCTATTAAAAGAGATATCAACCGTTTTGATAGGGCAAAAGATGAAATGCGTAGTCTTAATCTGGGTGGAACCGCTATCGGTACCGGACTAAATGCCGACGAGAAATACTTTCAAAGGGTAGTACAAAATATTGCTACTATTTCAGGCCTTGAATTAACACAGGCTTTTGATTTGATTGATGCCACTCAGAATCTGGATGGTTATGTCGCTGTTTCAGGCATCACTAAAACTTGTGCTGTAAATTTGTCTAAAATAGCAAATGACTTGCGATTGATGTCTTCTGGCCCTCGGACAGGACTTGGTGAAATCAATCTGCCCGCCAAACAGAATGGGTCCAGTATCATGCCAGGGAAAGTAAATCCAGTAATTCCTGAGGTTGTCAATCAGGTTGCATTCAACATTATCGGAAATGACATGACAGTGGTCATGGCTGCGGAAGCAGGGCAATTGGAGCTGAATGCCTTTGAGCCTGTCATCTTTTACAAGCTGTTTCAATCTATTGAAACAATAACAAACGCAGTGAGTACATTTGTTGACAACTGCATCGGGGGCATTACCGCCAATGTGGAGCATTGCAAAAGCATGGTAGAGAATAGTGTCGGGATTATAACAGCAATATGTCCCCACATCGGTTACGATAAAGCCGCCAACATCGCTAAAGAAGCCATCCGTACCGGTCTCCCTGTACGTGAGCTTCTAATTCGTGAAAGCACTTTTACCAGGGAAGAACGGGATATTATTCTGAATCCCT
>CAZJXH010000005.1:0-31409 GCA_964549475.1 uncultured Oscillospiraceae bacterium | reverse complement strand
TCGTTCCCTCCATGATCAAATTATACCCCTTTTCACGGTATTAGATAAAGAGCCATTTTATATTACACCTTGTTAATTTTTAAATATTAAAATTCTGAACTGGTTTTACTATCTTTTTAAAATAATTTTACCTTTTATGTTTTTTACAGGTTCTTTTTCATTATCTACTTGCATTGGTTCAAAAAGATTTTGAGTTCTTGGATTTGAGCTTAATATTATTGGTGTCATTTCAGCAGTCATTAATAAGTGAAATGAACAAGGCTCAACGCACTATTCTCGAGGCTTTTGAGGTGGGTGTCCAAGCATCGCTATAATGCCGACGAGATTTCAGGATTAAAAAAATTTAAAATGCGGGAGATCCCTCAACGGAATCCCCCGCTTTTAAAAATACAGGAAAGGAAAGGTGCTGAGACCTATCCAGTTTTGTTCAGACGGTTCTGCGTGCCTTTTTGCCTAACATCAAAGCTGCGAGCACTGCGGCAGCGGCGAACATCGCGGCATACAGCGTTACAGTCATGCTGCCCTCGCCCGTCTGCGGATTCCCTGACTGCATGTTGTTCATGCAGAACTTAATCTGCTCCTGAGTGAGAACGGTATCGAACACGCCGGCCTGGTCTATGCTTCCGGTGTATGACTGCGAGAACACGTCCGCACCGTTATTCTTGGAATAATTCGCTCCAAAGGCAAACGCCCTGTGAAGATTGCTGAAATTAATCTTTCCCAAAATCACCGGAGGAACATGCTGCCCCGTGTACGCGCACACGAGTTCCCCGTTTATATAATACGAGGTCGTGTTGTTCACCGAGTCCATAGTAAAGGCTATGAAAGTCCAGTCCCCGGTGAACTGGTTCGCCACCGGATTGACGTTGGGCTTCCCCGGATCACCGGCTCCCGTATCGTAATCACAGTAAGTGTTGCTGTAAAACACGGTGGGAGACGTAATGCTGTCCGGGTTATTTATGGAGGTAAAGCCGCCGACATACTTCGTTTCCCAGTCGCAGCCTTTCGACACGATGCGCCTCCACGGCCAATAGTCGGTTGTGTCGAAGGTCTGGATATCGTCCTTCGTCACCTTGTACCAGTACATTAATGTCATCATTCCGGTATCGCTGTATATCTTATCGATAAAATCTCCAGTCTCCCCAAGCTGCGACGTCATGGCACTGGAACCGTCCAGATACACAGCGCCGCTGAATTTGCCTCCCGTTATCGCTTTCGGCCCCCCCGCTGCGACAAGATGGTTGTTATTTCCGGAACTGTCTTTGCCGAGGAACTTGGCATCGTCGAATGTCCACCACGCAACGGCTTTAAGAGGAAGATCACCCAGTACGTTCTCGTCCGGTGTGGGCGTAGGTGTGGACGTAGGATCGGGGTCAGCTGCCGGGTGGTTATTCATAACATACGTTATCTGATCGGCGGTGAGGATACTGTTGTAAACGCATGCCTGGTCTATGCTGCCGATATAGGGCTGCAGGAGATCTCCCTCAGGACCGACATCCGGCCTGTAGGAAGCGCCGAAGGCAAGCGGCCTTGTCAAGTTGCTGAAATTGAGATGCGCAGTAATTATCAGTGGATTGAACTCCCTCGTATACGTGCACACAAGCTCGCCGTTTATATAATACGACGTTGCCTGCGCCACCGTGTCTATGGTAAAGGCTATGAAAGTCCAGTCCCCGGTGAACTGGTGCACCAGCGGATTGACGTTGGGCGTCCCCGGATCACCGGCTCCCGTATCGTAATCGCAGAAAGTGTTGCTGTAAAACACAGTGGGATTTGCCGGATCGTCCGGGTTGTTGATGGATACGAATCCACCCGTAACTCCCCAGTCTGAGCCCTTGGAGATAACGCGGCGCCAGTCGGTCGCGGCATTAAACGCCGCTACGTCCTCCCTCGTCGCCTTATACCAATAGCCAATAGTTATTTTCCCCGTGGTTCGTGCGATCTCATCGACAAAATCGCCCCTCTCCCCGAGCTGCGCCGTCATGGCGCTTGCGCCGTTAAGATATACGGCTCCTCCGTATTTTCCCTCCGCCACAGCTGATGGGGCGCCTATTCCGAAAAGGTGATTGTTGTTGCCTGAGCTGTCATTCCCTAAATTTTCGGCGTCGTCGAAGGTCCACCAAGCGACCGGATCCGGCTGCTCGAGAGTATCCGCTGACACATTCGCCTGCAAATCAGGAATTCCGCCGCTTATCAGTACGAACAAAAGTACGACGGCAATGACGATGGAGTATGCTTTTTTCATGTTTTTCCCTGCCTTTCTGAAATAATAATTATTTTTTAAGCAGCCATTCCTTCGAGCGGCTGCAAAATCGCCCTTTCGCCGGTATCATTTATTCCGGCTGTTGATATCACGGATGGCGCGTTTCATCGCATCGAACATTATATCGCCCTCTCCACGGGTAGGTATTATTTGGGAGCCCTCGTCCGTCTCATCCCACGAATACAGGAACGCCAAGTTTCCAAGCGCGTTGTCGGGATGCTTATCTATCCACTCGTAGGCATTTATCACGTGATTGTAAAATTTATCCGAGGTCTTGCCCTTGGTGTAATAATAGGATACCGGAGAAAACTGATGCCACTTTATGCGGTCGTCCCACCCCGCCGTAAGCGACGGAGCGAACTGCACGTCGGTGTTCTTCGTGAACACCTCCCAGCTCTTCTCGTGTGTGTCCAAAAGCTCCTGGAAATCCTTTTCCAGGGTATGCTCATCGGCATTCTGCGATGCAAAGAAGCGGTAGGTCAACGAACCGCACACCGCGTCGAAGCCTGCTTCGGTGTAGCTGTTTACGCGCTTCTGGAACGTCGGAATCGAGAATGATTCTCCCGCGTCAAGGTAGGCAAAATTCTGTCCTCCGCCGGTCTGGTCGCAGGCGACGAACAGCACATCGGGATAACCGCGGCTCTTCATCTCTTCCCTAAGCCCGTCAAAGCTCTTTTTCGTGTTTTCGACACCGCCCATATCGCTTATCAGCGTGTCCGGCGCAAAGAACTGTATAACTGGCTTTCCGTCCACTGTAAGGTAGCCGTCCTGCGTCATATAATAGATGAATTTCTCCGAAACCTGCTTCCAGTTGCCGCTCGTTACACTGTCTTTACCATCATTCGCCACGAGCAGGCAGAAGTCGAGTTTATTTCGGTTTTTCGCCTTAAGGTAATTATCCAGCGCGAGATATTCGTTGAGCCCCGACTTCTGGTTCCACCAATACTCGATGGCGAAGAAGGAAAGTCCGCTGTCCACCGCCAGGTCAATCTGGTATTCCATATCCTCGACCTCGAAATATCCGTAGCCCCATTCCGGCTCCAGACGGTCCACAAAGTCCTCCATATAGCGTTCCGTATACAGCCCCCATGCCATGTGCGCGTATCCGTACCACACATACGCGCCAAGCCTCATATTCTTTCCATTTTCTTCCTTTGTCGCCACAGTGTTCCCTCCATCCTGCTTTCCCGTGAGTGCCGCGCTGCCCTCCGTGCACGAAATCAGGCTTACCGTAAGGAGCACCGCCAGTAAAATGGCAGCCGCGCGTCTCCACATGTTCTTATTCCCGGCTTTCATCTTCTTTTCCTCCCTCCGTCACTGCGTTCGCCTTTCTTTTTGCCTTCTTCCCCGTAACGGCGGCTGTAATAAACGCAGTCGCCATATTCGTCATGAGAAGCCCCTCCACGCAGAGCAGTAGCAGGGTAAGCATGCTGGGCGTCTTTTTTGCCGTACCGTTCTCCGCCTTCGGATAGCCTAAATGCGGATTCGTATAGCCCTCGCTGAAATAGCGCGAGACCGGGTCCTTTCCAGCCTTTTGCTCTTCAGTAAGACCGCCGAACACCTTCGCCTCCGCTTCCGTTTTGAAGAACGCGATGTATTCAATGAATATCACTTCGTTATCATTCGCCATGGAGGTAGCCAGTGTAAATTGGAAACCGGAGGCGGTCCCCTTCCAGTTCTTTATCTGCGACATATCGAATATTTGCTCGTCCCAGACCTCGTTTTTACGCTCGATGGTCAAAAGTCCGTTAACGGCTATATCCGGTTTCTCCACGGTTGCGAACTGGAGCATCGATTTGTTTTTCTCCGTCTTGCCGCAGTACTTTATCTTCATGTATTTGTACTCGCCCATGTCGAACCGGTCCTCTTCCTTCAGGGTTATTCCCATGTAAGCCGTCGGACCCCACATCCTGAATTTGCCAGACTGATCCAGCATTCCTATGTTTACATAATTCTGAGAGCTTATCTGCTTCGTTACCAGTTGCACCGTATTGAATTTTATGACCACCTCTTGTCCCTCCTTCTGGGCAGGTTTTTGCGGCGTCGGCGTCGGCGTCGGTGTGAGCTCCGGCTCATCGCCCGGTAATCCGTTCATATAGCGCAGTATCTGTTCTTTCGTGAGGGCGGTATCGAACACACCGGCCTGGTCTATGCTTCCGGTGTATGACTGCGAGAACACGTCCGCACCGTTATTCTTGGAATAATTCGCTCCAAAGGCAAACGCCCTGTGAAGATTGCTGAAATTAATCTTTCCCAAAATCACCGGAGGAACATGCTGCCCCGTGTACGCGCACACGAGTTCCCCGTTTATATAATACGAGGTCGTGTTGTTCACCGAGTCCATAGTAAAGGCTATGAAAGTCCAGTCCCCGGTGAACTGGTTCGCCACCGGATTGACGTTGGGCTTCCCCGGATCACCGGCTCCCGTATCGTAATCACAGTAAGTGTTGCTGTAAAACACGGTGGGAGACGTAATGCTGTCCGGGTTATTTATGGAGGTAAAGCCGCCGACATACTTCGTTTCCCAGTCGCAGCCTTTCGACACGATGCGCCTCCACGGCCAATAGTCGGTTGTGTCGAAGGTCTGGATATCGTCCTTCGTCACCTTGTACCAGTACATTAATGTCATCATTCCGGTATCGCTGTATATCTTATCGATAAAATCTCCAGTCTCCCCAAGCTGCGACGTCATGGCACTGGAACCGTCCAGATACACAGCGCCGCTGAATTTGCCTCCCGTTATCGCTTTCGGCCCCCCCGCTGCGACAAGATGGTTGTTATTTCCGGAACTGTCTTTGCCGAGTTTCTCGGCATCGTCGAATGTCCACCACGCGACAGGCTTCGGCATCTCATTAGCGGCAAACACCCTTTCCGCCGGCGTGATTACCGAGGGAAAGCACAGTATGAGCACCATCGCCGTGACTACAAGCACTTTTTTCATTTAGCATCCTTCCTTTCATTTTATAGATAAAAGTTTCCTTTATTGACGTGCGCCGAACCGGAAGCTCCACGCAAGTTCTCCGCTCTCTCCGGGCATCGCTGTGAATATGTAAAGATTTTTGTCTTTCCGCTTGAGCGCGTCGTCCAGCACCTCGAATTTTTCCGGAACGTATACGTATATCCTGTACTCGTCTCCTGCAACCGTCTGTGATACTCCGCTGAGAATAAGCTTTTGCGCATCCCATCCGAGGGCTTTTATTTCGCATGCTCCTTGCGTGACGTGGCGGCTTGTGGACACTATCTGCGGAGTTCCGGTACATTTTCTCAAAGCTATCACCTTTGACTCGAAGGGCTCAAACTCAAGTTCCGCCACTCCCTCCGACCTGCCTAAAAAATTACGGTTCCAGAAATCGAATGCCAGGTACGCTCCACCGTCCGCCTCAAGTTCCTCAAGGCACAGCTCGCTTTGCACCGCATACCCCTTCAGATTCATGATATCCACCACCAGGTATTCCTCAAACGGGGTTTTCAAAAACAGCTCTATCCGGGCAAAATCGCCGCGAAACTCCGTCTCGCCCGCGTTCATCGTGTGGACGTCGGGTACGGGTATCGCCCGTTTTATTATTTCGAGACGTTCCGGATCAAGCTCGCGTAGGTCGTCACCTATCGTAAACCGTACCCCGGTGAGCGAAACCAGCGAAGCCCGTGAGCGCGCCTGGTTCATGTCATTGAATTCCCCGCGCAGCACCACGTTGTCAAGGTCCAAAAGCTGCAATATATTGTGGAAGCGGTAAAACTCGTACATCCTCGATATTCCGCGTTTTATGAAATCATCCCATCCGAAGATGTCTCCTCCGACCCTCGCGGCGTCGAAGATATCCGAATACATCGTGATGTCGTGCCACGCCTCCCCGTGGCATGACATCATATAAACATCCTCCCCCACGATATCCCGCGCTTTTTGCACCACGGCGCGCATTGCCTGCGTGCTGCTCTTCGACTTATCGCTGAACCTGTCATGATATATATCGAAATAATCGAGTGCTCTCGGCAGAGCGTCCCATTTCACCACCCGGTAGCCCCATTTCTCCGTAAGCATTCGGAACACCTCCGGCACAAAGCCTGTAAGATATTTAGGGTGCGTCGGGTCAAACCAGTAAGGACCGCACCAAGACTCCCTGTGTACCAGCACGGTATCCGGGTTTTCCCGTATAAAATCGCTCTCCCTGACCTCGTGCAAAGCCCCTATCCATATGGCGGGAACGAAGCCCATCTCCCTTATTTTGTCCGCCAGGTACTTCATCCCGTTGGGGTATTTCCCCTTGTCGGGATGGGTCGTGTCGCAGCCGGTCTCCGTCCTGAAGAAATCGCCGTGATACCATTCCCAGTCCACCCATATGGTATCTGCGCCGAACGCCTTTAGTTCCTTCTCCTGTATGCGCGCGTTCTCCAACACCGCTTCCTCGCAGGCACCGAACTTCACCGCGTACCACGTCATCCATCCGACTGGCGGTCTCTTATAGCCAGCGCGTTTCTTTGCAGGTGCATAGTTTATCGAATATGCTCTTTCATAAAAACCATCTTCTGTCTCAATCCGGAACCTTGCGGGACAGTTTCCGTGAAAGTGCATATCGAACCGCCAGCTCCCGGTTTCGTAATCGAAAAACAGACCTGGCCTCTTCGTCTCCGTGAAAACAAGGCAGCGGTCGTTCTCCCTGTCGAAAAGCAGGTCGTCAAAGGGGGACGATGCGGGTCCGCAGGCAGCGCGCAACCAGTCGGCGTTCTTTTTCGAGCTCATGGAGAACGTTTTGTTCTCCGGGTCTTCTCCCCATGCAAGAGCCCCGCACAGGGAATAAACATATTCCTCATCCTGATTCCCGCGAATTGAAATAGCCATTCCGCGTCCGTCCGTCTCCGCGCATACCGTAAGCGCACCGAGCTCCTCTGGTCCCTCCGAGAAGCTCACAGTGAGCCCCCGGGTGCGCATATGCTTTTCGGTCGTGCAAAACACCTTTCCGAAGTCTGAAGGACCGAAATCCTTTTCGACTTCGTTAAGGTCCATCGTACGTACGGAGAAAGTCATTCCGGAAACGATCCTGCCGTATATGTCGTGCGTTATTTCAAATTCGCGCCGTTCCCCGTCGAAGCGCGCCGAAACATTCGCGTAGTTTACATAATTGTATTCCACTGTCCTCCTCCTGTGTTACGGATCCGTTTATTTACATCCGTAAGGTCTGTACAGCTCCTCGCCCCATTCCTCCGCGAGCGCCGTTTTATAGTTTTCCTTATCAAGCCATACCTGCATGCGCCCGTCTCCGCGGTTAGCCCACGCATAGTACGGCACGGCTGTGACCTCGCGGTACAGTGTATCCTCAAAGTACAGCTCGTATACTCCGGGAAGGCTCTTTGAGGGGCGCAGCTCCGGAACGCATACGTCCGGCACTACCACGCCGTTCATTTCATTGTCAGCCTCCTCTATGCAGTAGAGCAGCGGACCGTATTGGAGGGCGACCTTTCCGTTATCGTCATGCACGTACGGATGAGCTGCCATGAATACCGGCTTCATATCGAGGTCGATACCTATGCTGTCCCCGGATTTCCAGTCACGCCTTAGCGACGCATAGCCTTCCTCAATATCGAAGTCCGCCTCTTCTCCGTTCAGTGAAACAGAAAACTTACCGGCATATTCCGGTATACGCAGACGCAGGGCAAACCCGCCGTTCGGGCATCCTCCTATTTTCAGTCGCACTGCACCGTCCCACGGGAAAGCAGTATCCTGCGAAAGCTCCAGCGTGCCTCCCGCCACGGAAAGCTTCGCCTCGGAAGCACCGTAAAGGTTTACATAAACTCCCTTGCCGTCCGTCCCGTAGAAGTATGAGGTCAGCTCGCCCATCACCTTCAGGAGCATCGGCGGGCAGCACGGGCAGAGATGCCATGCCCATCTTTTTTCACTCCCGTCGCTCATTAACGGGTTGCGGTAAAAATACTTTTTGCCGTCCAGCGAAACTCCGGAAAGCACGTTGTTAAACAAGGCGCGTTCAATCACATCCATATATTCCGCGCCACCCTCATGCACAAACATGGCGCGCGCGAAGAAAGCCAGCGCGACGCTCGCGCAGGTCTCAAGGTACGCAGTGTTCGGGAGCTGATATTCATAGCCGAATTTTTCCTCGCTGTGTATAGCGCCTATTCCCCCGGATATATGCATCTTTCTCTGGATTATATTGTTCCATATACGCTTAGCCGCCGCCGCATAGCTGCTGTCGCCGGTAATGTTGGCATATTCCGCCATGCCGCAGTAGCAAAGCGCCGCACGCACACTGTGCCCTACCGCTTCAGACTGCATTGTGAGCGGCACATGGTCAACCGAATATTCACCCAGATAGCGCGGGAAGCTCTGCCTGTCCTCGTGGTGCCCGCGCATGTCGAGCCAGTATTTCACCAAATCAAGATACCGTTCCTCGTACACGGGAATCTCCAAACGCTGTTTCAGCTCCGGTTCATCCTTAAAGAGGCGATACAGCCGCAGGAACGCCTCCTCGGGAAGCGAATGTGCCGGCACGATGTTCACGCCGGTGATGGGACCCATAACCTCGGTTATATGGTTTGCAAACTTTACAGCCACGGTAAGCATCGTTGTTTTTCCCGTCGCCCTGTAATGATGTACTCCTGCCTCCGCCACGCATCCGGCATTGTACAGCTCGTGCGTGTTAAGCAGGTTTCCGCCTTTCTGCCCCCAGCGTTCAAGGTTTCCGGCAAGCGTGACGTACAGGTTTATATACCCGTCGCCCACCGCTTCCTGAGCCTGTGTTATCAGCTCTATGTAGCCGTCGAGACGACGGTCAAGCTCCTCGTCGTAATTGCGCAGCAGAAAATCGCTCGCACCGCGTATGCACTCATATACCAAGCCGTCGTGAAAAGCGTATCCGTTGTAATTTCCTCTCTTGCCGTCGCGTACACGCTTAAAATTGTTAAATGTGCCTCCATACTCCTTTTCGAACTTATCGAAAACGTCCGGTATAGTCACCTTTTCGATGACGCGCAACCGTTGTGCCCAAAAGCCTTCCTTCATCTTTACGCTATGCCCGTCCGCCAGAGATATTCTCTGTCCGCCAGAATTCATGTGTGTGTCCTCCATTTTATTTTTATTCTTCCTATCAGCCCTTGAGCGAGCCGATCATGATGCCTTTTTCAAAGTATTTCTGTATTGACGTAAAAAGGAGTATCAATGGCAGCGACGAAACTATTATGACGCCGTACTTTATGAGATCAGCGCTCCGTATGGCAAAGCCGACTGCTCCGTCCCCCACGCCGAACCCCCCCTCAACGGACATCTGGTTTGCAAGGAGTATCTGACGCAATACCATCTGAAGTGGATGCATCTCCTCCTTGTTAAGGTACAATAGCGCGTCGAACCAGCTGTTCCAGTGCCCGACGAAATAGTACAGCCCCACCACCGATATAATGGGCTTTGACAGCGGAATGACTATCCTCGAGAAATATTCGAAATGCGAACATCCGTCCAGCACCGCCGCCTCGTACATTTCACCCGGGATTGAGTTCTGGAAATAGGTGCGCGTGATTATCAGGTTGTACACGTTCGCGCAGAAGGGTATTATCATGACCCACACGGTGTTTATCATTTTCAGGTCGCGCATGAGCATGTAGGTAGGAATTATGCCTCCACCGAAAAACATGGTGAGCACAAACATCGGCATAATGACTTTACGTGCCGCGAACGACTTTACCGAAAGCGCGTACGCCGCCGGCACGGTAACCATCAGGTTGATGGCAGTTCCCAGGAAGGTATACAGTATCGTGTTTTTGTAGCCCAGCCAGATACGTCCGTCACTGAATATCTTCTGGTAGCCGAACAGGTTTGCGCCTTTGGGATAAAGCAGCACCTTGCCCTCGTAAATGGCATTGGGGTCGCTGAATGATGCTATAATAATAAAATACAGGGGATATGCCACGCCGAGGAAGATAAGGATGCATACGATTATCAGGAACATATCAAAAATGACATCTGCCGGTTCCCTTCTGAAAAATCTTTTTATCTTGACTGTCATTTCGCTTTCTCCTTCTTTCATTTTCCTACAAAATGCTGAACTCGGTCGTTTTCTTGGCAATGGTGTTGGCTATGAGCAGGAAGGCGAAATTTATCACCGTGTTGAAGAAACCTATTGCCGCGCCGTAACTGAACCTGCTTCCTGAAATACCTATCTTATACGTATAGGTAGAGATTACCTCTGACACCTGCACGTTTGTAGCGCTCTGCATAAGGAACACCTTTTCAAAGCCCACGCCAAGTATCCCGCCCATGGTGAGTATCGTCAGCATAACGATTATCGGAATCAGAGAAACAAAGTCTATATGCCACATGATGCGCCATCGGCTCGCGCCGTCTATCTTCGCCGCGTCGTAGAGCTGTACGTCGACATTGGAGAGCGCCGCCAGATATATGATGCTGCTCCAGCCGCAGCACTGCCATATGCCAGAAAGCACATAAATCATAGAGAACGCTGACGGTTCCCCGAGCAGGTTGGTCTCCTGCCCCATGAGCCCCAGACCCTTGAGCATATTGTCAATGATGCCGCTGCTTGGCGAAAGAAAGAGGTTTATCATAGCCACCATCACCACGGTGGATATAAAATTCGGAATATATACGCTGGTCTGCAGCGTTTTCTTTATGCGTGCGTTCTTCACCTGATTAAACAAAAGCGCCATCAGTATAGGTGCGGGGAAACCCAGAAGTATGCTCAGTCCTGATACTCTGAAGGTATTCCATATTATACGGAAAAAGCTCGAATTGTTGATAAACTGCAGAATATATTTAAGCCCGACCCACGTCCCACCGGTCAGACCCTTTTGAAAATCGAATTCCCTAAACGCAAGCTGTATTCCGTACATCGGTATGTAACTGAAAATGAATACGGAAGCGACTGCCGGCAACACCATGATCCACAGCTGGTAATCCCGGAAGAAAACGTGCGCCACCTGCAAGGATATCTGTCTTCTTTCTTTCATGACCTTCTCCTTCTTGCTCTCATATTTGACGTGTCGGTTTTCGTGGAGGACGAGCATAAGGCGGGCGAACCTCCACGAAAACCGGCCGCCGTCATTTCAGGCCGGCTACGTATTCGTTATAGTGCTTCTGGAATATGTCAAGCATTTTCTGAAGCCCGCTGTTCATCATATTGTTGACATGAGTCTTCCACGTGGTGTCGTCGACACCTTCCTTTATCCAAGTCACCCAGTCGGTCTCAAGCGAAGCTGAGTTCAGGGCAAGCACGTCGTCGTCCTCCGGAGGCACCTTAAAATACATATATCCGAAGAAATCCTTCTTGAAGTCGATACGCGAATGTGCCTCGTCATAGACCAGCTTTTCTTCTTTCGGTTTATCGGTATCCGGTGCGTTGTTGAGCAATCCGTCGTAAATATAGTAGGGACCTATCGGCCCGAGCGTATTCGTCCACATCCACACCGTGCCGTTAAAGGATGCATCCTCCGGCGGAAGCACCGTAAACGTGTCATTGCCCTCGTCTTTGATATAGCCGTCCTTTATGCCCCCGTAAAGAGACTGTGCGGAATTCCTGGGCGAGTAGAAAGCGTCGAAGAAGCGCATTGCCGCCTCCTTGTTCGGACAGCTCGTGCTCATGCTCACGGCAAATGCAGACGAGCTGAACGCCTTGAACGACTCATAGCAATAGCGCACGTTGTCCGTGGACGTCGCCGACTGCTTGAGCGGCGGAAGCACTATATACTGGTCTGCCAGAGTAGTTCCGAATATCGTTGCTGCGTCCCAGGCAAACTGCACGCCCACGCGCGCGGTTTTACCGCTGCCCTGCGCCAGGGTCGTCATCGCGCCATAATCGTGCGTGAAGGCTTCCGGATTTATAAGTCCTTCGCTGTAAAGCTTGTGCAGGTAAACTATAAGTTCCCTAAAGCGCGGATCCACATAGTAGTTTTTTACAATGCTGTCCTCCGCGAAGAAGCCGGACTCGTTTGAGCTTAGACTGACCGTCTGTATACCGGTAGAACCGATAAGGTTGATGGCGCCGTAGGTGCTCATAAACCAGAAATCCATCGGTATCTCGTCCGTGGTGCTTCCGTTTTTATTCGGGTCTCCGTTGCGGAACGCCTTGAGTACGTTGTACAGCTCATCCCAGTTGGTCGGAACCGAAAGGCCTAAATTATCGAGCCATACCTTGTTGATAAACGTGGAGCCCTGCACCGTCACCTGCTCCGAATTGTAGTTTCCCACTCCAAAGATTTTGTCGTCAATTCCCTTGGCACGCGCCAGAGTATCCGGCTGCTCCTTAAACATCTTCTTTATATTAGGCGCACACGAATCGATAAGGGGAGTAAGCTCCTCGAAAAGCCCCGTATACATATAGAAGTCCTGAGACGTAGTGGCATTGAAAAGCAGATCCGGGATATCTCCGCTCGCGTATAGCACGTTCTTAACCTGTCCCCAGTCATCTCCATACTCCCGCCATTCGGTTATCTCTATGCCACATTCCGACGCGAGTTCCTTTAGCCACTGCATCTCGTTTATGCTCTTCGTAAGCGCGTTGCCCTTATGTATGAGCGCGCTGAGCTTAACGGTCCCGCCTGACGGTACGTCTGTACCCGATGCGCCACTCCCCGAAGAACCTCCGGAACCGCATGCCGCGAAGGCAAGAAGCATAACGAGTACAAGAATCAATGCTGTAAACTTTTTCATAAAACAGTACCCCTCTCTTCCAACAGGCGCACCTGCGCTCTGTTTAAATATCATTGTCATCTTCCATATATTAAGTGATAACTTAAAGAAGTATTTCCAACATAATTCATAATATAGTCTTTTATTTTCCTTTACAATCTACAATCACGTACAATAACTTCACAAATGTTACATTTTGTTTTACAGTGGATTTTTTCTGTGTTAATATGGGTCTAAAAAGTAGGTAAAGCTGATGAAATATTATCTTATAAACGTTACTGAGCCAGTGGAATTATTCTTTGTGGGAAAATCCGTACTGGATCCCGAATGGATGCATTACGAGCGTACCATCCCCCACTATATCCTCTACGTAGTGACAAGCGGAGCTTTTTATCTGGAGATTGACGGCGAAAAAAAAGCTTTTTTCCCCGGCGACGCATTCTTGCTCAATTCAAACGCCCACCATATCGGATACAAGAAAGCCGCCGTCACATTCTACTGGATGCACATTTTTTCCGACGGAATAACCAGTATCGACGAAAGAAATCTCCCAGAGCACCCGAATTCCGACCCTGCCTCCCTCACGCTGTACATGCCCGAGGAATTCAAAATGCTCCACATGGAAAACTTTATAATACTTATAAACCATCTGATTCACAGCTTCAAGGAGACGCCGCTAATTTGCTTCAACCGCTATCTCGCCACTGCTATCCTCCTTGAGGTGCAGCGTCAGGCTACCGAGCATTCCCTTATGTCAAATCGAAAAAAGAACCGCCGCTTTGCGGAAGTGATTGCCTATATCGAGGCGAATTACCGCGAGAAGCTGCGCGTGTCAGACCTTGCGAAGCGCTTCGACTACAACGAAAAATATCTTGCGCGTCTCTTCCAGACTCAACTCGACACCACGGTAACATCCTTTATAACCGAAACACGCCTCAAAATAGCGGAAACTTGGCTGCTCAACACCAACGAGCCTATCTCCGTCATCGCTGCACATAGCGGTTTTTCCAATGAATATTATTTTATGAGGCGCTTCCGACAGAAGTACAACATGTCCCCCTCCCAGTACCGCAACACTTATTACCTTCAAGTGATGTCAAAATACCAATAGTCCGTCCAATTTTAAAACAGAACCCGTATATAATTTTATAGATATGTTTGAGAAGTCAATAGAATTTAAGGAGCCCTGGAAGCGTTTCAAAAGCTGAATTTGAAACAAAGGGCAAGGCGGTACATATATGTGGATGGAAGAAAGAAAGAAAGACGTCGAAGTATCCATGTCCGCATGGTGCAGCCGTGAGGATATTTTTTATGATATAATATGCAATAATCATCCTATGCAGTTTATCGGTTCCACGAAGGAGGCCCCATGCACAACGAATTGTTTTCCATCGGCCCTGTGACAATATACGGATATGGCGTAATGATCAGCATCGGTGTTTTGTGCGCTTTTCTGATCGCCTATAAGCGGGCGAAAAAGCGCAATCTGGATCCAGATATTGTATTTGGCGTAGGAATCGCGGGACTTGTCGCCGGCATGATCGGCGCCAAGGTTCTCTACTGTCTGATTGATTTCAGGGCCTTTCTCGCGGATCCGCTCTTGATCCTGTCCTCCGGAGGCTTTGTGGTATACGGCGGCATTATCGGCGGTGTTTTGTGTGCAATGGGTTATTGTAAAATTAAAAAAGTGGAGTTTCTAAAATATTTCGATTTAATGATTCCATCCGTCGCTGTCGCGCAAGGCTTTGGAAGGCTTGGCTGTTTTCTTGCCGGATGCTGCTATGGGAAAGAAACGGATTCATGGATCGGCATTGTTTTTCACGATTCCTTGTATGCGCCCAATGGGGTCAAACTGTTACCGACCCAGCTGTTTTCAAGCGCGGGGGATTTCGCGATTGCCATTCTTTTGATTTTATATGCGAAAAAAGAACGGAGATCCGGCAGGGTCGGCGCTTTGTATATCATTCTTTACAGCATCGGACGATTTTTTATCGAGTTTTTCCGAAACGATTATCGGGGTAGTATCGGAGCTTTATCCTCGTCCCAGATCATCTCGCTGTTTACCGTTCTGATCGGAGCCGCATTATTCTTTTTTTATAAGCCGGGTTTTTTTGCGAAAAAGAGAAAGGATTAGCTTCGGCTGATAACGGACGTTTCCATGACAAAAAAGATTCTGGTCATTATGAATCCGCGCGCCGGCATGATGAGGGCAAACCGGAAGCTTGCCGATATTATCACCCTGTTTTCTTCCTATGGATATGAAAATACCATATGCATGACAAGTGTATCCGGAGATGGCACCCGCATTTGCAAGGCGAAAGCAGGCGAGATGGATCTGGTCGTCTGCATCGGCGGAGACGGGACACTGAACGAAATTATCATGGGCATGATCGAATCGGGTGCCAGAAAGCCGATCGGCTATATTCCGGCGGGCACCACCAATGACTTTGCCAGCAGCTTGAAATTGTCCAAAAACATCATGAAAGCCGCGTCGGATATCATGGAAGGCACCCCGCACGCCCTTGATATCGGACGGTTCAATGAACGGTGTTTTTCCTATATCGCATCCTGCGGCGCTTTCACACGGGTTGCCTACACCACTCCGCAATCCGCGAAAAATGTCTGGGGGCATACGGCGTATGTCCTGGAAAGCATCAAGGAGCTGTCTGAGCTTCAGCCGATCCACCTTCGCATTGAAACGAAGGATCAGATTTTCGAAGACAATTATATTTTTGCCGCCATCAGCAATTCCACCTCGGTCGCAGGGATTCTGGCATTGGATTCCACCCTTGTCGAAATGAACGACGGACTCTTCGAAATCATGCTGATCAAATTCCCGACCACGCCGGCACAGTTTATGGACATTATTATCGCACTCAACAAACAGGATTACTCGAACGCCATGATTCATTTCTCTTCTATCGAAAGCGCTGTCATTCAAGCATCGAATTCCATGGACTGGACATTGGACGGAGAGTATATGCAAGGCAGCAAGACCATTCAAGTTCAAAACATCCGTCATGCGATTGAATTCATCGTCAATCGTCCGACATTGAAGCCTGTTAAGATGGAACATAAGTGAAACACGGGGACTCTGTTAGACAAAACCGATGGGGTGATGTACAATAGAGTCAATGCATCAGGAATATTGTGGAGGTGATGGTTTTTGGCATCAAATATTAACTCTTCCTCATACTGGTTTGATATGGCGGATTACGATATAGAAACCGCCAAGGCAATGTTATTGACAAAAAGGTATTTATACGTTGGATTTATGTGTCATCAGGTAATAGAGAAGGCATTGAAAGGTTTTATCATTTCTCAAGAAGCTGAAAAAATAATCCCTTATATTCATAATCTGACGAAGTTGAGCAAACTATCTGGATTATACGAAACAATGTCCGAATATGATAAGGATACACTTGATGTTCTAGATCCACTTAATATTGAAGCAAGATATCCCAGTGCGAAAGAAAAACTTGTAGCATCACTGACACCGGCGAGGTGTGAAGAAATATTAGGAAGGACGGAAAATCTTTATAAATGGATAAAGCTGAAATTAACATAATCATTAATCAATATGTTGAACAAATTTGTAAAAATTTTTCACCATGCCAGATCATTCTTTTTGGTTCGTATGCAAAAGGGAATGCCACCTCTGATAGTGATATTGACATTGCTGTTATTGTTGATGAAATCAAAGGAGACTATCTAAATAACACCTCCTTGCTATATAAGCTTCGTCGGAATGTTGATGACCGGATTGAGCCTGTTTTATTGGAATCCGGATCTGATCCAAGTGGATTTCTTGAAGAGGTTCGGCGCACTGGACAAGTAATTTTCAATGCTGCTTAAAGATGAAAAATGGGTGAAACACGGGGACGGTTCTTATATTTCATAAACGAAACAAAATGAAATATAAGAACCGTCCCTATATTTACCCATATTTACCCATATTTATCGGAATAGACTTATCGGAAAAGCTTCCGGAAAAGACCGTGTTGCTGGTTGAACGATATTGAATAAAAGACTATAATAATGAAACATATCGTTATATAAAAAGGGAGGTTTATCCATGAGATTATCCGGCATTGTCAACCTGATAAAAGAATATTTGCCTTTGGGAATCCTCGTTTCCGTGGTGCTTGTCCTCCTTTTTCTATTTGGGTGGTTTATTTTATATCGGAAAATATTGAAAGGAACAAAAATTCTGAACAAGAAAAAGCTTGTTTTGTCATTGATTTTCCTGGGATACCTTTTTATTATCGCAGTCGCTGTTTTCTTTAATCGCTATTCTGGATTTAAATCCATGAATCTGCATTTGTTCGCTTCGTATCGCGCAGCGTGGAATACTTTCTCCACTTATGAATGGAGGAATATCGTTCTGAATATTCTTCTCTTTGTCCCCATGGGGGTTTTTCTTCCACTATGGTCCGACAAGCTCAAAAAACTCTGGAAAACCGTATTCATCGGATTTGGCATGACCCTTTTGATTGAATTCATCCAGTATTTCACCGGTCGGGGAATTTTTGATGTAGATGATATTTTCAATAACACGCTGGGTACGTTGATCGGGTACGGACTGACGATGGGAGTCTTTACGCTCCTGCATGCAGAAAAGAAAGAAAGATGGAAAGCCGCAGGGTACGGTGTTCCTCTCCTTGCAGCCGTTATGGCGTTCTGCGCTATTTTCATTGTCTATCAAACGCAGGAATTCGGCAATTTAAGCGAAGCTTCGATCGATAAAATCAATATGGACAATGTGGAATTAACCAGCAATATCATTTTCCCCGAAAAAGAAGAACCCCAAAAAGTATATTATTCCAAGATTGCCAGTCCGAGTGAAACGCTTGCATTTGCAGAAGCCTTTTTCAAAAACCTTGAGACAGAAGTGGACGAAAACAAGACAGACCCTTATGAAGATACGGTCATCTATCAGTCCGCGAATAAAAGCCTGCACCTTTGGGTAAATTACAAGGGCAAGATTTACTCCTATACTGATTTCTCTTCTTCTGAATCTATTGAAGACTCTGCGCCCGGCGAGAAGAAAGTGCGTCTGGCCTTGACTCGTTTCGGAGTGGACATCCCGGAGAATGCAGAATACAGCTTTGACGGGAATGGCTCTCATACGTTCAAAGTGGATATGCAAAATGAGGATGGAAAGCTTCTGAACGGGGTGCTCACCTGCGTCTATTGCACGGATGGATCCATAAAACGGATTGAGAATAATATCATTGCATTCACTCTGGTAAAGGAATGTCCAGTTATCAGTCAGGCGGAGGCTTATGAAAAAATTAAATCCGGGGATTTCAGCTGTTATTCTTTACAAAACAAGATCGATACCATCGCAATCAATCAGGTTGAATTTGTCTACCGCATGGATTCCAAAGGATATTTCCAGCCGGTGTACCAATTTGACGGATTGCTTAATGGAGAAGCTTCGGCCATTTGGATTCCGGCGTTGCGGAGGTAAGCCCGTCCGTTCACTGACTTCTTCTCACCTATTATTCCTGTATCCAATATGATTCAGATGTTTTTTTAAATGGGAAACATCGTAAAATCCACATTCCTGTGCAATTTCGCTCATTGTTCTATCCGAATGCTCTAAAAGCTCTTTCCCCTTTTTCAAACGATAATCCAGCAGATATTTCGCAGGCGAGCAGCCGCAGACCTGCCCGAATTTTCGCAGGAACGTGGATCGCGACATGTTTCCCAATGCGGCAAGGCCATCAATTGTAATCTTTTCCGCATAATTAAGATGGATATATTTCAAACAATCCATGACCGGATTGTTTTCCATCCTTGAGCTGACTCCAGGGTCAGCGTCCTGATAAACCGCCATCAGAAAACAAAGACGGGATATGATTTTCAAGGCAGTGATGTTTTTTAAAATCTCTCGTTCCACCCCGCCTTTTTCATCGTATTCCGAGATATGTCCCAGCTCCGACTGCAGCAGGGACAATTCTTCTCCGGGCAGCACCAGGAACATGGACTGGCTGAAACTGCTGCGAAGATAGGGCTCGATTTCAAATAACAGGACATACCCGGTCCACTTTTTGATCGCCTGCATATAATGTTCCATAAAATCGCGATGGATGAGCATATGATAGATATCCAGCTCATGAATGTTAAAATATCCATGCCTGATGTCAGGGGGAATAATAAAAACGCTGCCTACGTTGGCATCACAACGGTTTTCCTCGATATAGTGCCGTCCTTCTCCGCTCAACACGATATTGATCTCGAAAAACGCATGTGTGTGCATGCCGATCGCATAGTTTCGATGAACAAAAGATTTGATGAGCTCCTGTTCCCTGCCGTTGAAAATATCGTAATGACTCCAATGGCTCTTGGGCGTGGCGGTTTCAATCCGATCTGGGTACATGATTCTCCTGCTCCATAAAAATGAATCATTTTTACATGATATTTGAAATATTTATACTATAATAATACCATTATTTACATTATAATGCAAATAAAATAGTTAAAAGTCAGGGCGATTGCCCTGGATAAAAGTGTAAGGAGTCATTGTGATGAATGTTTATTCTTCCCTTTTTTATCAAATAGACGAACCGTATGCAGCCGGATTTTTTGAAGAGGATTCAAAGGATTTGTTTTTCCGTCATGCGCGGGCACAGCGCAGATATTGGGAAGCCTGTCCATTAGCGGCCTATTCCGGCGGAAGTTTGTACCCGGACGGCTATAAATTCCAAGACACCTATGCCGTACATCCGGATTTCTCTTTTACCTTCCGGATTGATTCTGCCGCGCTGTCCGCAAAAAGTGTCAAGGCTGCCAGAATCGCCGGAAACGATATGCCTCAGGTGCCGGATATCCCGGAGCCCCACACCGTGGGCGGCAATGGCTACACCCACTCCATTCCCCATTATGAGCGTATTGTCAAAGAGGGACTTGACTCTTATGCAGACAGGATCCGTGGAATCCGGGACACGGATTTCCGCGAAGGATTGCAGGAGATCCTGGAAGGCATTCATTCCTATCATGCAAGGATTCTTTCTCATCTGAAAGAATCGAACGCAGACGACAAGCTGGTTTCCGCGCTGGAGAAAGTGCCGTTTTCTCCTGCCGGAACCCTGTATGAAGCCCTTGTATGCTGGAATTTCATCTACTATCTGGACGGCTGCGATGATCCGGGGCGTCTGGACGCGGGCCTGATTGATTATTACAACGGAGAAGATCTCACCGCCTTGCTAAGAGCGTTTTTTACGAATGTGGACCAAAACAATGGCTGGACGGCAGCACTTGGCCCAGACTACAACCCGTTGACAATTCAATGTCTGCAGGCAATAAAAGGAATGCGGCGTCCGTCTGTCGAATTGCGATTGATCGAACCGGCTCCCCAAGAAGTCTGGGATGCCGCGACTGAGGCTATCCTATCCGGATGCGGCCAGCCGTCCTTCTACAATGAGCTTAAGTATCAAACGGATCTAAAAAAGAAATTTCCCTTTATTCCTCAAGAGGACCTGCTCCGCTTCTGCGGCGGCGGCTGAACCGAAACGATGCTTGCCGGAATATCGAACGTCGGTTCGCTGGACGCAGGGATCCATACCGCGCTCCTCTTTACAGAATATATGAAAAACGAATTGGGAGTCTCCCTGAACTTTGAAGATTTCTATGATGGTTTGATAACCGAAATCAATCGGCAAATCGCCATTGTGCTGGACAATATCAATGAACAAAGAATGATTCGGGCGAAAATCAAGCCGCATCCGGTAAGGACTTTGCTCGTCGATGACTGTATCGAAAAAGAGAAGGACTTTAATGCCGGCGGGGCGCGATATTATTGGAGTGTCGTCAATGTTGCAGGACTGATCAATGTGATAGACTCCCTTTTAGCGGTAAAGCATCTTGTATTTGATACAAAGCAACTACCGCCTGCACTGTTTCTTGAGCGGTTGGAAAACGAGGATACGGATTTTTTTCAAAAGCTCAAACGTTGTCCTCATTATGGTGCAGATGACTCAGAAGCCGATGCTTTGGCTGCCGATTTTTCCGAAAAAGTCTTTCGCGCTTTCGATCAGCGGACGCCTTACCTGGGAGGCGCTTTTCTGCCGGCATCCATCCAGTTTGCAACCTATGCGGAGGCTGGCAGGCTGACAGGCGCCACTCCGGACGGACGGCGAAGCGGGGAACCGCTATGTGATTCGATCGGCGCAATTCATCAAAACGATTCAAAAGGACCTACCGCGTTTCTGATCAGCGCGGCAAAGCTTGCCCAGTCGTCAGCGCTCGGGACGCCTGTTTTGAATTTCAGAATCAACAAGAACTATGTGAAAGCCTGCCTGAAGCCTTTGGTAACTGGATATTTCCGTTCGGGCGGAATGCAGATCCAGATCAATTGTGTATCGAAGGAGGATCTTCAAGACGCCCTTGACCATCCTGAAAAACACGAGAATCTTATCGTTCGCATTGGCGGCTATTCGGAATATTTCAATCGTTTATCGCCCGAACTGAAGCAGACCGTCCTTGATCGGACAGAACACAGTTACTGAGGATACTATTTATATGAAGCATAAAGGCTGGATTTTGAATATCTCCCGATTTCGCATGGACGACGGGCCTGGCATCCGGACTGCGGTTTTTTTAAAAGGATGTCCCTTGCGCTGTGCCTGGTGCCACAATCCGGAATCCTGTTCGATCCGGCCGCAGATGGCTTTTTATCCCGATCTGTGTGTGTCTTGCGGACAGTGTGCCATCGTTTGTCCCAATGATTGCCATGGATTTGCCGGCCGAAAGCATGATTTTTTACGGGAGAAATGCACGGCATGCGGTTTATGCGCGCAGGTATGCTGTACCAAAGCCATTCAGAAGATCGGAATCGAAATGAATGGGAGCGATGTGATGGAGCAGGTTCTTGCAGACCGTGTTTTTTATGAGACATCCGGCGGAGGCGTCACTCTTTCCGGAGGCGAACCGCTGTTCCAGCCTGAATTTTCTTTGGAGCTTGCCAAAAGCATGAAAAAGGCCGAACTTCATGTATGTATTGAGACAAGCGGATACTGCAGACCTGAAGATCTGCTGGAAATTGCAAAATACACCGATTTGTTTCTATATGACTACAAAATGACCGGTAAAAAACATAAGGACTATACCGGCGTGCCCGCGGAACAGATCTTGTCCAATCTGGCTGCACTGGATCAAGCAGGTTCCGCCATTGCTTTACGGTGTCCGATGATACCCCGTGTCAATATCAATGACGAGCATATGGACGGAATCATCGAAACGGCAAAAAAGCTGAAAAATCTACAGAACATCACCCTTGAGCCATACCATCCCCTGGGTATTTCAAAATGCGCGGCAATCGGCGAAAAGAGATTCTTTCAAGATCCGGATTTTGTAGAAAAGACGGCACTTCAATCTTTTGCTGAAAAAATCAGAAATCAAACCGGCCTTCCGGTTGATATCCTGTAAATCAAATGAGTGTCCGCAGCCTTCGCCGCTTGTATTGAAAAGTTCCTATGCTTTTCTTTGCTTTCATTCGCTGAAAGTTTCTACCCAAAAAAGAAGGCCAGGCTCCTTTTACCGGAGCCGGCCTTTTTTTATACAGGAATCATTTTATACGGATTGCTTTGAAATACTCCTGAATGACTTAAGAAGCGATTTCATCTTCGGGCAATTCCCGTTTTTTCTTTCTGAGCATTACAATAAGTGTCGTTGCAGCACCAAGCAATAGCAACATCATAAGCGGATATTGATCGCCGGTTTGAGGATTTTTGTTTGTATTAGCAGTATACGTCACAGAAAGGTTGTCAAACGAAGCGTCGTTGAAGTAGGAGCGCAACCCTGCCGAGCCCTTCGAAGCGCCGCTGTAAACCAGTTTTTTGACGATCTTTCTGTTCGGATCACTGGCCAGGCTTAATGTAATGGTCAGATTGTCTCCATCAATGTCAACTTTCAAACGCAGCGCCTGTTTCACACCATTGGTAAATAAAGCATTGTTCGCGCCTGTCTCTGAGATCGTACGGCTGATTTCCGTCCATTGCGGGAACGAACCGACAATCAGATCAATACGGTTGGCCGCATCCTCCCAGCCTTCGAAATCCGACTGTACGATTATGCCCAGTGCATGAATCGCATCCACCGCATTCCCCGTATTCGAAGCGGCGATATAGATTCCGGAATTGATTTTTCCACTGGCTCCCGGAATAATATCCACCTGGATGGATTTGTAAGTGCGGTTTCCTTTAAGGATTGTTTTAAACTCGCCCGCTTCTCCCGCAGGACAAAGCTTGCCATCCGCGATTTCAAGCCCGCCATTCGAAGAAGAATAGAAGTTGAAATCACCGCCCTGTGAAGCAGCGCTGAAGTCATACTGATTTGTCGAAGAATTGTCCGGATTGTTATTGTTCTGGTTGCTAGGATCCTCCGGCGTACCGGAATTGTCATAATTGATCACCTGTATGTTGTCGAACCGAAGAGATGAATGTTGACTGCGAAGTCCCACCGCACCGGCGGTAAAGCTGCTGATATCGAGGTTCATCAGTGCAATGAGCAGGGAGCCGTCCACATATACATTCATCAGACCGTTTTGGAAGGTGACTTTCAAGGTAACCGTCGTTTTGGCATTGCCGTCGGCGAAGAAATTATCGATGCTCGAAGTGGCGACAGCCCCGAGCCAGCCGTTTTGACTGCTGAACTGATGCACGCCCACCATGAGGGATTTTGATCCGGCGGTGCTTTCCAGCTGTACGTTCAGTCCGGAAATGGCATCCTGCAAATCCGCAGCACCATTCGCCATGAGATAAAGTCCGCCGTTGAGCATCTTACCCGCCTCGTCAAGGCTGACATCCACCTGGACAGACCCGTTGGAAAAGCTTGCCGGTTCTTTCAGGATTGCTTTTTGCTCTCCGCCGTCCTTGCTGACAAGCTTGCCGTCCTTGACGGAAAAGCCGTCGATATGGTTGGAGGAAAAGAGGCTGAATCTGGCAAGATCGCTGCTGCTGTCGAAAGAAATGCTCTGACTGCTTCCGCTTGCCGGAATTTCTGCGATGACCGCATCCCTGTCGATCTGGACAGCCGGATCGGCTGGCATGGGCAATGGTTCGGGATCGTTGACGTCAAGTACTTCGCCGAACATCTGAGGCTTTCCGATCACCACGGTGGGTGCAAGACCGCTCCAGGTATTTGATGCAGGGGTTTGCGGGATGAATGCCGCTTTAATTCCATCGGTTTCCAGTGTCATGTTTTTATAGGACCCTATTGTATCGTTCATGACAAGCCCTGCTTTTGATGCGCCGATCGAGGCCTTGCGCACTTCCATCAGCTTGCCGTCCAGATATAGCTTGAAAGTATCTCCGTCACGGTAGGCTGTCAGGTTGTGATACACACTGTGATCGAATCCCTCTGAAAGCGGGATATGGAATGTTCCCTGATTGACCCCGTTCACTCTTGCAGTGGTAGTAAGCAGATTGTACTGCCGGTCGAGGAACATGCCCACATAATTGTCATCATCCACATAACCTGCGAATATGCCATATCGGGGGGTATCGGAGATGACTCCCGTCACATCATGGCAGACATCCGCGGAGAAAATATATTTCGCCGAGGCTGCGGTGCCCAGTACACGGTAATACTGCGCAAATGGATTGCCGTTATCCGCCACACGGGCCAGAAGAGTATTGTTTTGAGTCAGGATATCTTTGCTGGTGTTTTTTACGGTAATAGTCAACAGCGATGCGCCGGAGATGTCCAATACAAACTGGCGATCCGGGTCGTTGTTTTGCAGCGATATGGTTTTGGTAACGCCCAAATCGGTGGTCAGTGTAACGACCGCTGCCTCGCCGTCCTTATTGTCGGCCAGTGCCAGGATTCCGGCAAGGGTTTTGTAGCCGGCTGCTTTATCAAGCGCGGCGGTCAGCGTCACATCATTATTAACTGTAAGCATCCTGTCGTTTGTCTTGATGGCAAGGCTGTCCAGATACAGGACATCCTGGGCTTTCAGTGCGCCTGTGCCGCTGATGCTTCCGTTGACGGTCAGATTGGCGAGCTTTTCGAGATAAGCCGTGCCGATGCTTTGTATTGTCGGATTTCCCGTCATGGGAGTGGTTCCGAACCTGTTTTTTGCAGTCACGGTCCATCGGTAGGTGCTGCCTGCCTTCAGGCCATCGACCGTCAGTGAAGTCCCTGTGACCTCTTCTTCCGCTGCCGGAGTGACACTGTTTCCTTCGTATAAGGCTACCCTGTAGCTGTCCGCGCCACTGGCGGCATTCCACTGTACCGTGACCGGCAGGGTGGTGTCTGCTGTAACGTTTGCGCTTCCTTTGGCGGTAAATGTTCCGGGAGCAGTAATGGCGGCATCTTCTTTCCCGACTTCCTGGATATACATGATTTCGGATTTATACGTGCCGTTCAGCTGAAAGAGAATCCCCGTGGTCATCATCTGCTGGCCGGTCACGATCTGATAGGGGAGAGTCTTGTCTTCGAACCAGATATGATAGGATTTCCCTGAATCCAGACCAGAAAGTTTTACGTTCTTACTATTTTCGGGGGTAGATCCTTTGAATACCAGTAAAGCCCCTTTGCCTGTATCGGGATCAAAATATTGCATGCCATCCCAGTCCACCCCGTTCGGACGCGGAAGCACATGGTAAATGTTCGCTTTTTTCACCAGAGGCTGCATCCATTCATTATAGATCTGAGTGGTTCTTGTAAAGCTTGCCAGTTCATCGTCCTTCATATCATCGGGAACTTGCACAAAATAAGCGGAAGAACCCATAATGGCGCTTCTGAAACGGTAATTGTAATCGTTCGTGGGAAGATCCACAAACATAAAATCATTAAACCACTGCATGATCTGCATGGCTGGAAAGGTGTAGGACGCATCATAGAAGGTTCTGCGGACATCCACGGTAGCATAGGTATCCGTGCTTTGAATACGGGTTGCATATTGCATTGTCATGAAATCCTTGAGCGCTCCGCCGCAGGAACAATTCTCCCAGCTCAAGCCCGGGAACTGTTCTTTCAGATCGTCCATGACGTCATAAAACGCCCTGGCGGTCCAGTAGGTGGTATCCACTCCGTATTTGTGGCGGTTGATGCGGTTGGACCATCCGACGATGCTGCCGAAATCGGTGCGGAGCACATCCAGATTCGATTCGCTGATCAGTTTTACTAGACCGGCTTTGTAGACGGCTTTCGCTTCGTCGTTGCCTAAATCGATCGTTGCATTGGAAGCATCCGAAACAAACCATTCTGACTTGCCCACGCCCGGGACGCTGGTCAGGGAACCCGGAATGCTGGACATCCCGTTCATCGGTCTGAAATAGACGCCAAAATCAATACCGTGGTCATGGGAATATTGCGCCTGCTTCGCCAGTCCATCCGGCCATCGGTCCGGAGAGGCGATAAAGGTGCCGTCGGCAATGCTCCAGCCGACATCCAGCACGCCGGTTTTGAAGCCCAGTTTGGCAAGCAGATCCACGGTGTGATAGAATGTTTTATCGGTAGAAATCCATTCGCGGCGGGTTCTGGCTGTAGACCACCAATAGCTGAATTGAAGAGTGGGATATTTATCCGACTTATTTGTCTCCGGCATTTTAAAATTATAAAACCATTTGGTCATCTGGTTGGATCCGTCATCCTGTGTGCCGGTATAACAACCGATGAACACCGGTGGAATATAATAGCTTTCCGCATTGGGAATATCGGTTTTGAAATCGCTGTTCAAGCCGGAGCTTATCGTGAATTCCTGTCCGGCATTCTGCCCGGCACCCTCTACAAGGATGTGCCCCTGCGGCCATTCCAGCCCGATGTATACCCCATGTCCGTCTCCCTGGATTCCTCCGAAAGGAATGTATCCGGCATCAAAAGCATTCCCGTCGTTATATTCCGCTGTGGTGTAGATGTTTTTACTCATGCCGTTTACCACATCATAGGTATAAATCCCCACTCCATCCGGATTGGATGCGCCTTTCGTGATCGACATCAATTCCAATTTTTCGGAAGCCTGGCCTTTCAAATCCAGCTGGAGAGTCGGTACGGAATAAACCGTGATCTCCTTGCCGCTGTTGTTCCCCATGTTCATCGAGTGCTGCACCGGTGCGTCGCTGTCCGGATACGTTGCCCAGACGCTGTCCAGTGTCAAGTCGTATTGCGCGCAGGTAAACTGGATCGTAAGCGTTTTCACTCCGTCTTTGGTGACGGTGGAATCTGTTTTGTAGGACCACTGAACGGATTTGTCCTGTCCATCGACAGTAATCGTGTCAGGCAGACTGACCTCTGAAATGTTTTCCAGCCAGTCATATCCGCTGTCCGGGTTTTTAAGACTGGTAACACATAACCGATTTCCCATCCTGCCGATTGTCAGGTCAGTGGATTTTGTTGCAAGTGTATAATTTTTGGTCGGATTAAAATTCACTTTTTCAACAGAATAACTCTTGCTCATCACCACTTCGTTATTTTTACATCCATCGACACGAATTGTATGATTGCCGGCAGTTCCAACAGAAATACCGGTCTGCCATTCCAATGAGCTTACAGGCAGAGTGACAGACAGCAGGTCGTCTATATAGACTTTCAGCTCCGAAACACCGGCAGCCTTGCCGGAAAGAATCATGCTATTGTCGAATATCCGGATACCGTCATACAGGCGATTGACTGCAAGCATCGAAGGAAGCATGGAAATGTTTTTATAAAGCTTTGGCGATCCCCAGTCCGAACGGTCGCAGCTGTAGCTTCCGTCCGCATTCAATACACGGAGAGTCAGCTCGCTCACGCCATCAATCGCCACACTCAAGGGACAAGGTCCGTCTGAGCCTTTCACAATAGCGGAAGCCAGCACATTGCCGTCGCCCAGAATCACAAACTGCGCATTGCCGCTTGTACCGCTGGCTTCATCGATGCCGACATCCACTGTCATGAATTTGTAATTCATTCCATCAAGATAATAGACCGTATCGGCCGCAGCACTGTCATTGTACGGATGGGATCCGATTCCCCTGGAATAGGTAATATCTCCGATTTTCAGCGGATTGCCTTCGCAATTGACGTTTCGTCCCGCGCTGCCGAAGCCTGTTTCCGCACGCGCCCAGTCCAGATCCGTCAGATCCATGATATCGGGCACGCTAAGTACGGGAGTCGTGCTTTTCAGCAGCGGGCTCGCCCAGACGGCATTGTCAAAGCCATAGCCGTCCATGGCACAGTTGATCCGCAGAGTCAGGGTTTTTGCATTCTTGATCGGGACAGACAGCGCCTTTGCCGGCTGCATGGCCGTGGCAAGATAGCTTGCCCTCGCGACTCCGTCCACCAGAATGACGAATTGAACCTGATTGGTCTGATTCTGGTCCTGCAAGCCTACGAATGTTGTAAAATTGACATATCCATAATCTTCGATATCATACACAATATCCTGGTTGACATTTTTTCCGTTCACCATTTCAAAGCTGGAATGGGTGCCGATGGCTTTCGGGTAGGACGTGCCTCCTACGACCACAGGCTGGCCGTCACAGGTCAGATCTTTCCGGACCGAACCGTATCCCGGAGCTACAACGCTCTCCCAGTCTATATCGCTTAAGTACATGCTGTCCGGGAAGCTCTTGTTTAGCACAGGTTCCGCCCAGATGGAATTGTCGTTATAAAACATATCCGCCGTGCAATTCAAACGCAGGGTTATTTTACTCGATCCCTTTACTGAAACCGACAGTCTTTTTGCCGGTTGCATGCCGATGGCGGTATAACTTGCTTTCACAACGCCATCCACCAGAATGCTGAACTGTGCCTGGTTGGTCTGATTCTGATCCTGCAATCCTACAAGAGTTGAAAAATAGACATATCCATCATCTTGAATGTTATACACAATATCCTGATTGATGTTCGCGTCATTGACCGCATGGGTGCCGATCGCCTTTGCATAGGAAACTCCCGCAATCTTCGCCGTTTGGCCATCGCAGGATAAATCCTTCTGGATCGTGCCCCAGCCCGGAGCGACCGCACTCTCCCAGTCCATATCACTAAGACAGATGCTGTCCGGATAGGCGCCTTTCAGCAAGGGTTCCGCCCAGATGGAGTTGTCGTTATAATAGAGGTCTTCCGTGCAGTTGATTCGCAGTGTCAGGGTGCCGGCGCCTTTTACCGAAACCGTCATCTTCCTTGCCGGCTGCATGCCGGTGGCTGTATAGCTTGCCTTTACAATGCCATCTACTAAAATCGTAAATAGCACTTTATTACTGGAGCTTTGATCTTTTATCCCGACTGATGTCTCAAAATATTGATACCCCAGTCCATTGATATTATAAACAATATCCTGATTGATATTCACGTCATTAATCGCATGAGTGCCAATCGCTTTCTGATAGGTCACCCCGGCGATCGTTGCCGCCTGTCCGTCACAGGCCAGATTTTTCTGAACGCTCCCGTAACCTGGCGTTGTTGCGCTTTCCCAGTTCATATCACTTAGGTAGATATCAGCAGGGATTCCGTCGGCACTGATATTGACAGGACAGAAATTGCCCGGCAGGATCTGCAAAACAAGCATGAAACTAAGTGTCAATGCAATGCATTTCACAAAAATATTTTTCTTCATTCATTCTACTCCTTTTCCATTTTTCAACTTCTATTCCAAATGCATTTGGAATATCCATATCTTTTTTGCATGTGTTTTTTAGCCTGATCAGGGTATGTTCATTTCTTAATGCTCTCGATGTGGACATTTTTAAAGGACATTCCCGCTTTATTAGAACAAAGAGCAATTTGTCCGGACAAATATGCTTCATTGTCATAGTAAACAATCTTTGGGGTATTCATATCATCGACATAAATTTTGATGCAGTTGTTGATCAGTTCAGCGCGGATGCGATGGTACTCGTTTTTGGCGAAAGCCACATTCATCAGATCCACCGCCTGTCCGCCGTAGTTGTATTTATTCAAAACGATCTGATCACTCCGGATGGCAAGATAGTATCCCTGCAGAGATTCTGCCACCTGAGACTGGGCGATCGATTGATTTTTGGTTCGTAACAGCAGTCCGCCGTCATAAATCGAGTCTTCATCCAGGATTGCCACATCCACTTCCATCGCGAAATCCGTCAGTTTCTCCGTGCCGGTATACGCATAGGCGATATCCCCCGGTTTGGCGGAATGCGCATTGTCGATGATCTTCCAGTTTCCGATATAGGACCATCCCTGTTCATTGATCTGGCTCATCGGATTGTCATAGTTCAGTACAGTCGGATTGGTTGGTGTCAATGCAAATTGCAGGATGTCCATGGACCCGCTGACCAGACGGATCTTCAGGGTATGGTCGCCGGACTCCAGTTTAAACTGTCCCAGCAGAAGATTGACATACTCTGCGGTCACATTGCCTGCGCCGGGTACCGTAAAGGTATAGATATCCCTGCTGTCCACCACCACCTGGAATTGCGAGCCCGCCGACTGCGGGGTAATCGAAGCGGATAATCCATAAAATGAGGTTTCTGAAGCATTGACTGCATATTTCACCCAGTCCTTCGCCGTATCCAGAACCAGGGAGCTGGAACCGTCCGACTCATGATACCTTGTATTCTCCTTTTCTCCCTGCCGCACGCCATCGCTCTTCGCTTTGGCATTGGCAAGATAGAACCCCCGATTTTCTCCTTTTAAATAGTGAACCGCGGCAAAAGCCGAGGGCAGATTCTTGATTGCCTCAAAGTCGCTGCTGCCGAAAGCATCGTTCGTGAATGCGGTATAGGAATAGGAAGCCGTCCCTTTCGCCCTGTAGCCGATTTTACCCGACGCTGTCCCGGTGTCCGATGCGGTGATCTTGTGCATGGAATCCAATGACACATTGACCGTCCTGCTGCCGTTCTCCACCCGCACGGTATGAATGGACCCCAAGGCAGGAATCCCGATGTCCGACGTTTCCACAACGGTCTCGACCCCTTTCGCCAGGGCTATCAGAGAGAGCGTTCCGGCAGACATATCCAGGCGGACGCTGCGATAATTCTGCTCATCCGCATACCCGTATAAAAAGTTCAGTACAGCGGTCTTGTCTTCGGTTGAAAAATTATATTCCGCTGTAAAAACCGATTCAGCATCCGATTTGCTGAGGAATGCAGGCTGCTCTTCCAGGGTCAGGGCAGTAAGGCTGTCTGTTCCGCGCGTTTCGTAATCAGGCCGGCCGGGCATTGTCACCGCGCTGTATGTCGGACCGTTTGCCAGCAGCACCCCGCCGTTTGTGCAGAACTGGTCGATCATCAGCCGGCGCTGCGGGCCCGCCACATTGATTAAATTATGATAAGCGGTATACCAGGAATCCAGATTCGGCCCAATGACATTCGAACTGTGTCCCAGTCCGCGAAAGGTATCCGATCCGGTATGCAGCAGCACAATGTTGTTATCCGGCAGAACATACTGGCCCATGGGGTCATTTCCCATCTGATAGGAGTAGCCGACCCGATACCCGTCGCTGATCACATTGTTTCCGGTATAGGTCAGGAACAGACTGTTCCCCCTTCGAAACAGGCCGGGACCTTCCGTCCATCCGTTCAAACTGGCCGTCAAAGGGGG
>CAZJXH010000004.1:0-34924 GCA_964549475.1 uncultured Oscillospiraceae bacterium | reverse complement strand
GATTGACGGCACTCATCTCAATAAAAAAATGGCAAAAGCATTAGCGGTAGGGATTGAAACGACGCTTCTTTAAAGCCACAACACAATGTGTGACTTTTTATTGCAAAAACCAGAGAACAAACTGGGATGGAATATCCGCGAATACGGAAGCGGTCAAGAGATTTAACGAGCATTAATAAAGAGAAGTGGTGAAATGGATATGATATAATAAAAATAAACAATAAAAAGGAGATAATTTTTATGCAAGATTTGAAACAAGAAATGAATCAAATGAAACTTGACTTAGGAATTATTAAAAAATCTTATTGTACAAAGGAAGAACAAGAAATTTTCAAGAAAATGGAAAAAGACGGCATGAGAATTTCAGGAGAAAAATATGGTGAAGTATTTGGCGATGATGAAAACAACGCGTATTATCGCAATGTTGAAGAAAGCTTGCCAAAAGAAGAAATTGATGAATTGATTGCATATCAACAAATCATTTCTTTGAAATCAATAAAGGGCATTTTAGAAACGATAAAAAGCTGTATGATTTTCTTCGTTGTGATTACAATAACGTCATTTTTATTATGGATTATATTGATAGTTAGCGGACGAGCATAATTTGCTTCTACTGGGAATTATTTAAAAATTCATTGCTTTTTATAGGGACTACTTTGTAACGGAGGAAATGCGATTGATCAATTTATCAGAGACCAGAGATAATATAAGGGCGATAAAACCTTTTGAGAACAAGCTGGCTGCACTCGAAAGCCGTTTAGAAAAAGCAAAAACCAATGTGGAGGACTTGCTTCAAAAATATGAAGAGGAGCATCTTGATGTCCAGCAAATGCAAAAAGAATCTTTTTCTTCTTTTGTTCTCCGGTTTTTTGGAAAATATGAAAGAAAGCTTTTAAAAGAAGAACAGCAGCAAATAGAGGCAAAGGCTATTTATGACAAGGCTTCAGCAGATTTGGAGCAAATCATGCATGAAAAGCAGGAGCTTGGAACAAGACTTAATGACTTGCGTCAGCAAGCAAGGGAATATGAAGCCGAGCTAGAGAACCGGCGTGTCGTTGTCCGGAAATTAGAGGGGGATGCCACCCAGCGATACAACCAGTTTGAAGAGGCGATCGACGCCATAACAATGCAAATCACAGAAATCAACGAAGCACTTCGAGCGGCTTCTTGTGTAAAATCTACCGCAGAAGAAGCGATGAATTCTTTGGATAGCGCCGAGAGCTGGGCTACATATGACATATGGGCAAGAGGAGGCATTCTTTCCCATGCGGCAAAATATTCGCATATCGACGATGCAGAGGCTTGTTTTAATACATTGAGTTCACAGATAGAGAGCCTGCGCTCTGAACTTGTCGATGTTCAGGGATTAAACACCTCTTCTTTTACAGAAATATCCTCCATTCAGCGCACCATTGATTTTTGGTTTGACAATATCTTTACGGATCTTTCTGTCCGGTCCCAAATACAGGATAACATGGAACAGCTTCGCTCGCTGCTGGGCAATATTGATACAGTAGAAACGCTATTAAGCGGGAAGAAGCAGGATCTGACGCTGGAGCTTGATAAAAACAAACGCGGCCAGGAGGATCTGCTGGTTTCTTTATAAATGACGCTAAGAGCCTAGTCCGATCAATGCTTTCGCCTTTTCCAGGATGGAGAACAAGGTGTCGATCGCTGTCTTGGAACCTCCGATTTCAATTTGATAATGATCATACAGGCTAAACCCGTAAAAGCTTGCAGCGACAATGGCCGCACTGCCAAGCAGAGTGGAGAGGATACAAAGAAGGCAGGCGATAAAAATCTTGGATTTCCCATTCCCGGTAGATTTTGGTATCCGGTAAAGGCAATTGATCAGTGTGAAAATCAACAATAATCCGGCGACAAGGATAAACCCGATGCCAAACCAGGGAATCAGGTTGATCACATACCGTTTTGAGTTGGAAGAAACAATATCATACACATAGAAAAGCGTTCCAATGCTTGCACAAAAAATGATGATGCCGCTGTTCCTTTTTATCCCGTCGACAAGCTTCTCGCATTGGCTGTTTACTTTCACCAGACCGAAAGCGTTTGCAATATACAGAATAATCAGATTTAGCAGCAATGCCCCGACAAGGATGCAACCCAATACAATCAAATCATTCAAATCGATATCCTCCTTGTATAATAGTTTGTGGGGGAGGCACATTTCTGTTGTTTACGGAAGCAATAAGGTTTACCAATATTTCTGACAAAAATCATTATAGACATAATGACCGACAAACACAATAGGGGAAGAATCCGTGCGAGAAACCCAGGACGAATCCATGCGAGAAACCCAGGACGAATCCATGCGAGAAACCCAGGACGAATGAAATGACCAGAACAGAAGAAAGAGGTAAAATGAAAGGGAGGAAAAAAGAATGCTTCAAGATTTAATCCGCAGGAACCGCAGCTATAGACGCTTTTATCAGGAGGCCGGCATTGAACGGCAACAGCTGCTGGAATGGATTGATCTGGCCCGTCAGACAGCATCTGGCGCTAATCTTCAACCATTGAAGTACATCTTGTCGTATGACCATGCCAGAAATGAATCGATTTTCTCCCTCTTGAAATGGGCGGGCTATTTAAAGGACTGGAACGGACCGGAGGAAGGGGAACGACCGTCTGCATATATTATTATGCTGTCCGATAAAGAGATTCGTCCGAATTCTTCTGTCTGTGATCAGGGAATCGCTTGCCAGAGCATCTTGCTGGGTGCCACAGAAGCCGGCTTCGGCGGCTGTATCCTGGGTGCGGTCGATTTTGGCCGATTAAGGGATGTTTTGCAGATTCCCGAGCGGCTCGAGCCGATACTGGTGATTGCGCTTGGAAAACCGAAAGAGAGGATTGTTCTTGAGGAAGTCAATCTTTCAGGCGATATTAAATACTATCGGGATGCGAACGGGGTTCATCATGTACCGAAGCGCAAACTGGAGGATTTGATCGTTGAAATGCAAGTTGAAATGTAACATATTATTAAAATAATAGAGAATGATCTCTATTGTATTATCAAATACAATAGAATAAAATGACTATAAAAGAAATATGAGTAAAAAGACAGCGGTTCGTTTGATTCAATGGTCCTGTTTTGAAAGGATTAAATTGATGCGTTTTAGAGATCTATTTTTCAAAGACATTGACTCTGGTTCAAAGACAAAATTCCAAATTCATCTTTTGAAAGACAATATAAGAAGAATAAGAATATTTTCGTATGTCGTGATCATTTTCGAGTCGATTCTGGCTGTAAGCGATCTGATAACATTGGCTTTGAGAGTGGATAAGAGATTCGAATTCAATAATTATCTCATTGCTTACCTGGTCATGATCATTGTTATGATTCTATTTTTGTTTTATGTCAACAGGATTGGAGATATCACACGCAAGCCAGCGAAAGCATTAAACAGAATAGAAAACAAGATGATGGCTTACATCACGTTTTTTTTATGCTGGGGAAGCTTGATATCCTTGATGGATCAGAAACTGTACGGACAGCTGATCGTATTTATGATCAATATGATTGTCTGTTCCACTCTTTTTTATATAGAGTGCAAGAAATTATTATTTCCATATATTTTGTCCTCCTTGATTCTGTTTATCGGGCTGCCCTTTTTTCAGCATTCGACAGATGTTCTGGTGGGACACTATGTCAATCTGGTTGTTTTTATTCTGATTTCATTTATCTGTTCCAGAATTATTTTTTATAATTATTGCCATGATTTTAATAATAAAATATTGCTTGATAAAATGCATTTGAATCTTCGCCAGTTATCCTATCTTGATGAATTGACGAACATTCCAAATCGAAGGAGCTTGAACTACTATATCGAATCAAAGTACCTGAATAAATCAAAATCCGGAGCTTATATTTCAGTCATTATGATTGATATTGATTTCTTTAAGCAATTCAATGATCGATACGGACATGTGGAAGGAGATAAGGTTCTGGTCGAAGTGGCCGAGCAGATCAGCTTGAGTGCTGCAGATACGGATAATTTTGCTGCACGGATCGGCGGGGAGGAATTTATCTATATTGTGGACAACCTGAGTCTGGAAGAAACAATGGAAATCGCCGAAGAATTGCGAAAAAGTGTGATGGATCTTGAAATTCCGCATGAAAGTTCCATGAACGGATTCCTTACGATCAGTCTTGGAATATCCAGTGTCGAGCTTGTCTCTGAAAATGATGTTTTCAAATGCATTGAAGATGCCGACAAAGCTCTCTATAAAGCGAAAGAAAGCGGCAGAAACTGTATCCGGTCATATGACGCTGCGCATAATAATGCTGTTAGGTAAAACATCTTTCTTTTACTAAAAAGAAAGATCCATGGAGTCCTTTCTTTTGAAATATTGATTTTTAAGAATAATCAATGAATATGATTTTCAAATGAATTTATCAAGAGCCATCCTATCATTATGAAAGAATATCAACAGGTAATGATTTCAACACCGATTTCACGAACCTTGGCAATCTGGTCCGGATCCGCGCATTTGTTTGTCACCCAGTAATCGACTTCGGATAAATTGCAGATATTGAAAAAGCTTTCATGCTCCAGTTTCGAATAATCGGCAACAATAACGGTTTTGCGGGACCGCTCCATCATGGCTTTGTTCACTTCGGCTTCCTGCGCGTGATAAGTGGTCAATCCAGCCTCGCAAGAGACGCCATCGACGGACAGGATGCACCAATCCGCTTTATACTTTTTTAACTGGGTCAATGCGTCGTTCCCATAGGTGAATGAATATTGGGAATTGATCTCGCCTCCTAGAAGAATGACGCGAAAGGTCGGATGTTCTCCCAGCTCAACGGCTACAGTCAGTGAATTCGTAACGATATTCAAGTTTTTATGCTTTTTTAATTCAGTTGCGGTAAAAAAGCAGGTCGCACCGGAATTGATCATCAAAGTTTCCCCGTCCTTGACAAGATCGGAGGCTGCACAGCCGATCGCTTGTTTATACTCTGCTTTCCGGCGTTTTCTTTGCTGGAAATCCATATTGTAATAATTCTTCATGGTCTGGATCGCTCCGCCGGAAATGCGCTCTAGACGGCCTGCCTTCTCAAGCTCTGACAAGTCATTTCGAATGGTGACTTCAGAGACATTCAGAAGCTGCCGTAAATTGGATACCCTGACTTTTCCGTCACGTGCAAGAATCTCAAGAATTTTATTTCTGCGAATATCGATTTTTAAGCCTTCATCAACGAACATATGCTGTCTCCTTCATGGTATTTATCACTATAAACAGATAATATTTATCACGACAATCCAATAACAGGTCCTTTTTTTATTAGTCTACCATATTTTTCAAAAATTATCACTATCGATATAAAATAAACCAATTTGCGGAACGCTTTGCTGTCAAATCCAGTTGTTGTTCGATTTATTCAGTAATAAATATATAATTAATTCGATAGTATATCGTAAGTTAATCATAAACAATACTATCAATTTAGTAACAAATGATTGACAAATGAATTATGCATCCCTATAATGTGAAGCATAAAGTAAATTGAACGACAGGAGAAAAACAATGTATCGTGGATTATCAATAAAACCTCCTTTTTTTGAAATCGGACCCAAATCGTATCTCTATGGCGAAGATGTTCTTGAGCTTGCCAAGATTGCAGATACAGCATCTAAAAAATATGATGTGGATATCATTTTCACAACACCATATGCAGATATCAAGGCCGTTGCAGATGCGACGGACCGTATATTCGTTTTTGCTCCCCATATGGACTGCCTGCCGATCGGCCGCGGGCTTGCGGATATTTTGCCGGAATCTGTTAAAACAGCCGGTGCGGTTGGTGTCATGCTGAACCATTGCGAGAAGCCGCTTACCTATTCCACCCTTCGTAAAACAATTAAAAGGGCGGATGATATTGGTTTAATGACCATTGTCTGTACTGATTCGGCTGAAGAGTCAAAAGCGGTTGCATTGTTAAGCCCGAATATCATTGTTGCCGAACCGACCGAGCTGATCGGAACAGGGAAGACCAGTGACATAGACTATGTCAAAGCCTCCATTGAAGCGGTGAAATCCATTGACCCGGAAATCATGGTATTGCAAGGAGCTGGAATCAGCAATGGAAATGATGTCTACAATGTGATTTATGCAGGCGCGGAGGCAACCGGATCGTCAAGTGGTGTGGTGAAAGCAAAGGACAGGGCGGCCATGGTGGATGAGATGATTCATGCGGTTCGTAAAGCCTGGGATGACAAGAACAAGAAATAGTCTGCAGATCCGCCGGAACCGTTCGTTATTAAATAAAGCATATGATATATTGATATAGATAAAAAGATTGCCGTCACAGAAATCGGAATGTTCTGTGGCGGCAGTCTTTTTATACCGGTGTATTAAGGTGTCATTAAGAATTATAAAAACAATAGTAATTTACTTCGTAAAGATGTAGAATAAAGGGTAACACAATCTTGTTTTCAAACAATTCAATAGGATAAAAACAGCATGAATAGCGATATTTAAAAAGTTCGCAAACAAAATTCATGAAGAAGCTCGAAAACAAAATTTATCAGAAGAGAAAATTGACAGGAGGAAACGGTATGGACTGGATATTAATTGCAATTTATGTTGCAGCGGGGATTTTTGTTGCTTATGCCTTGATTTTTAAAATTCTGGGTCTGCGCATTATCAATTCGGACGAGGTCGGAGTGATCGAGAAGTGGTGGAGTTTCAAAGGATCTCTGAAGAATTCGATTATTGCTTTGAACGGGGAAGCGGGATATACGCCGGATTTGCTTCGCGGAGGCATGCATTTCAAGACAGTTCTGATGTACAAGATCCACAGGTACCCGCTGATAACGGTTCCGCAAGGCCAGATCGCCTATGTTTTCGCGCGTGACGGAAAGCCGCTGGCGCCTATCCAAACATTGGGAAAAGTGATTACCGAAGCGAATAATTTCCAGGATGTGAGGGGATTTTTAACCAATGGAGGACAAAGAGGCCCGCAAAGAGGTATTTTGAGAGAAGGAACCTATGCGATCAATCTGGCTCAATTTATTGTCATCACTCCGAACAGCATCAAAAGTATCGCAGGGAGCCGGGAAGAACTTGCTATCATCAGCAGCATGCAGGAGATTCTGAAATCCCGTTATGCTTTCAGCCCGATCATCATCATGGGAAATACGGCGGAGCAAAGTGATTTGATGGGAATCGTGACGGTTCATGACGGAAACACTCTGCCACAGGGCGAAATCATTGCGCCTGATGTAGGCGGCGGGCATTCGAGCTTCCAGGACACCGAGAAATTCCTGGAGCTTGGCGGATTCCGCGGGAAGCAGCTTCCGCTTTTAACAGACGGTACTTATTATATCAACCGTCTGTTTGCAACCGTCGAATTCCGGCCAAAGACCGTTGTCCCGATCGGATTTGTCGGGGTTGTTGTTTCCTTCTATGGGAAAGAAGGGGTTGACACAACCGGCGATGACTACAAGCATGGCGAATTAGTGGAAAACGGATGCAAAGGTGTGCTTGCGAAACCACTGATGCCCGGTAAGTATGCTTTTAATACGGATGCCGGCAAGGTGGTCCTCGTACCCACGACAAATATTATTTTAAAATGGAAGAAAGACGAAGTCGGCAGCCATAAGTACGACGAGAATCTTACAGAAGTGGACATCATTACCAAAGATGCATTTGAACCCGCTCTCCCATTGTCGGTTGTTATGCATATTGATTATAAGAAAGCGCCATGGGTCATTCAACGTTTTGGAGACATCGGCATGCTGGTCAATCAATCGCTTGATCCGCTTGTCAGCGCCTACTTCAAGGACGTTGCGCAGACCAAGACGCTGATCCAGCTGATTCAAGAGCGCAGTGAAATCCGCGAGCGCGCGGTCAGTGAAATGAAAATCAAATTTGCCAAATATAATCTTGAACTGGAGGAAGTGCTCATCGGTACTCCGAAATCGGAAATCGGTGATATTCAAATTGAGAATATCCTGACACAGCTTCGGGATCGTCAAATCGCAGAAGAAAAGAAGATAACCTATCAGAAACAGCAATCCGCAGCGGAAAGCGAGAAATCCCTGCGCGAGGCCGAAGCCATCGCCGAAAAACAGACGTTCCTGACCAATTCAAAAGTCCAGATTGAAATCGAAGCGAACAATGGTGCGGCCCTTGCAAGAAAAGCGGAGCAGGAAGCCGGCCAGATCATCGCTCTTGCGAAAGCGAATGCACAAAGGGTTACCATGGAAGGCGAGGCGGAAGGCTCAAAGGAGTCCTCCATCGGGCTGGCGCGTGCAAGAGCTATTGACGCTCAGGTCAAGGCTTACGGCGGTTCCCAGTATCGTCTGATCCAGGAAGTGGTGGATAAACTGTCGGATGCGATCAAAACAACCACTGTTGACATTGTTCCGAAAACCATGGTCAACATGGGGGGGCAAAGTGACGGGAATAGCGGGAATGGTGGAAATTCAACCATCATGGATACCCTGCTCAAGTTTATCACCATCGAAAAGCTTGGTGTAAACCTGCAGAGTGCCGCAATTCCAGAAGAAGTCAAAAAGGCGGCCAGGGATGTAACCGAAGCACCGACGGATAAGAAAAAAGATATATCGAAAGAGACAGCAAAAGAGACTGGAGAGAAAAAAGCAGAAAAGAGAGAAGAAAAGAAAGAAGAAAAACTCAATTAAATGTCTTGAATTCGAAGAATTGGCAAGAGTATAGCAAAATTTCCAAAATTTCCAACAACAGATCTCCCTGTGAATTTCAGGGGGATTTGTTTTTTTACATGCGATTGTGTTATTATCTATGTCAAAGAAAACAAATGAAGTAAACAGATATAAATGGGGTAAAACGAATCATGCAAAGGCGGGATTTGTAATATGGAAATTATTCTTAACATACTGGTAAACAATATCCTGCCCATTTTTGTCCTGATTGTCCTTGGCTATATATTAAGCAAGAAATTCGACCTGAATATCCTGACCCTGACGAAATTGAATTTCTATCTCTTTGTTCCCGCTTTTACCTTTTCGAATCTTTATACGACAAATGTTCCCATCGAGATGATGATTGTTCTTCTTATCGTCTTTCTTATCATGGTTGTCAATTTGGTGCTTGCCATGATTGTTTCGAAAATACGGAAGTATCCTGTGGGAATGAAAAATGCTTTCTCCAATTCAATCATGTTCTATAACTCCGGGAATATCGCGATTCCTTTGATCACACTGGTATTTTCCAGTCCTCCCTTTATAGTGAATGGAGAAACTCCGTATCTGAGTCTTGCACTTACGGTTCAAATTATTGTCATGTTGTTTCAAAATATCACGGTCAACACCATCGGATTTTTCAATGCCGGTCGTGCAAAATTTCATTGGAAGGAATCGGTTTTGCAAATTTTTACCATGCCGGCGATTTATGCGGTTCCATTGGCGATTGTTCTTAAATTCATTCCTTATGACATGACGCAGGTTTTTCTTTGGCCGGCCATCCGTTATGCCTCGAACGCACTCATCCCCGTCGCGCTTATCACTCTTGGCGTACAGCTTGCAAAAACAACATTTGAATTTAGAAACAAAGAAGTCTATATCTCGAATTTTATCCGCCTGATCGGAGGACCCTTGATTGCAGTGGCATTTATCTATTTATTCGGACTAAAAGGGATCATGGCACAGACGCTGATGATTTCATCGGCGGTTCCCACCGCGGTCAATAGTGCTTTAATTGCTGTAGAGAAAGATAATCATCCGGATTTCGCATCGCAAGTGGTTATGTCCTCGACGCTGCTATGCGTAATCAGTCTGATTTTTGTCATTTATCTGGCACGGATTCTTTTTCCGATTTGATTTGCCTATAGAAAGGAAGCCGTTATCATGGGAATCTATCTGGACAACAGCGCGACATCGTTTCCAAAGCCGGAATGCGTCTATCAGGAAATGGATTGTTTCATGCGCACGAACGGAGCCAGCGCAGGACGGGGAAATTATTCGAAAGCAAGAGAAGCGGAGGAATTGATTTATAAAGCGCGTAAAGCCATTGCCGGTCTTTTTGACGTAAAAAAACCGGGAAACATTGTATTTACAAACAATGTGACGGATTCGCTGAATATGATTTTAAAGGGGTTTTTAAAGGAAGGCGACACTGTTCTGGCTTCGGATATCGAGCACAATGCCATGTGGCGGCCTCTTCACGCATTGCAGAAAGAACGGGGGATCCGAATCAGGACATTCCACTGTTCTCCGGATGGAGAGACGGATCTGCAAGAGATCCGGGGAATTCTGAATTCCTCTCGCATTTCACTTGTCGCGACTCTTCATGGATCCAATGTGATCGGAAATATTTTACCAATCCGGCAGATTGTCCAGCTTGCGCACGAAAAAGAGATTCCTGTACTGGTGGATGCGGCCCAGACGGCAGGCGCATTTCCGATATCTGTCAGCGAAACCGGCATGGATTTTCTGGCGTTTACAGGTCATAAAAGCCTTATGGGCCCTATGGGAACGGGTGGGTTCTATATCCGGGAAGGAATCCGGCTGGAAACGATCAAAGAAGGCGGAACCGGAACGATATCGAAATCCCTGGATCAGCCGGAAAACGCTCCGGACCGTTATGAGACCGGAACGATGAACATGGGCGGTATCGCAGGACTTTATACCGCGGCAGGATTCTTGAAAGAAACAGGAATCGATGCAATTCATGCCCATGAAAAATCACTGATCGCGTATTTAATGGAGGCTCTTTCCGACATGGACCAGGTGGAGATGTACGGGCCGAAAATGGGACAAGAGCGGCTTGGCTTGCTTTCTTTCAATATAAAAAACGCCAATCCTTATGATGTTTCCTACTGGCTGGACGAACAAACCGGCATCATGGTGCGGGCCGGCCTTCATTGCTCTCCGCAGGCACACCGGGTTCTTGGAACAGTCGAAACCGGTGCGATCCGTGTAAGCGTCGGTATTTTCAACAGTATAGAGGATATCGATGAATTGGTCGAGGGGATCAGAAGTTATTGTAAAAAATCAGAATGATGCGCGAAAGAATAAGAAATATTTAAAATTCAGTATCATTCCAATAGAATTGAAGATGGAAGCACTGGAGGGAAATTGCCATGTTTTTAGAATCGATCAAAATCATCGAGACCAGCCCGTGCCTGGCTGAAAAAGAACTCTTCAAGGCGGTGACAAGGGCGTCAACCTCTCTGACCGAGATTCTGCCTTATCTGAACGCGGTTCTGGAGAAACCGAATTATCAGACAACCCCTCCATCCCTTGTGTTTAAAAAGGGAATAATCGGTATCACCATCCAGGAAGACAAGATCTCTCTGACAAAATTTGTAAACATTACCGAAGCGTATGAAATCCTCGACTGGATCAAAGATCTGATCAACGACACCTATGAAAGTCGCAATGAAATCACACCAAATTATATCGGTCTAAAAAAAGTAGGCCTTCTGAAGATCTATTCATTTCTGCCGAAAAAGAACTGCAAACAATGCGGAGAGCCTGGCTGCATGGCGTTTGCAGGCAAACTCAGCAAATTCGACGCCGAAATCGCCGAATGTCCGCTTCTGGCAGATCCTGAATTTTCCGACTTAAAAGAAAAATTGCAAAAAGCATTTGAAGAATGATCCGATCAGCCAATAAAGTTGATTTCAATGCTGCCGTTTGATGTCTCGATAATAATGGTCTTTGACCCCCCGTTCAGTTTTTCGGGAAGATTGTTTTTTCCGTTCGATGTTTCGCTTTTAATCGTATAATCGGTAATTTTTCCCGTGATGGCTCCTTTCACTGAACCATTCGAATTATGGCAGTCCAACTCGGTTTTGAAACGGATATCATCAAAATTCACCGATCCGTTTGATGTTTCAATCTGAATGTTTTCATTGGAAAGTATGGATTTTAAAATAACACTGCCATTGGATGTATTGATATTGATATTTTTCCCTTCAAGCTTATCGAGCGATATTTTACCGCTGGAAGTATCACAAAAAATATCTCCTGAAGCGGTAACGTTTGACAGGGTAATGCTTGCATTTGAAGTAGAGGCTTCAAATTTCCCGGAAATTACGATGTTTTCAGCTTCTATCTTGCCATTCGAGGTATCCAGATGGATATCTCTTGCATGAATTCCAGAAAGATGAATCTTCGCATTGCTGCTTTCTCCCGAGATATCCCCTGAAAAATCATCCGGGACGGCGACGATTAATTTTACTGATTGGAAATTAATATTGAAAAAGTAATCATACCACTTGCGATGGTTCTTTTTTATAATTCGGAGGGTGCCGTCGGCCGACTGGCCGATGTCATAATAGTCTTTATCATTTTCATAATAGGTGACATGAACCTGTTCATCCATCGACTGGACGATTTCAACGCTCAAATTACTTTCATCAATAACAATATCCTTGACGGTTCCGGTCGAGACAAAGTTCTTTTCCTGATATTCTGTTTCTGTGCCGATTTTGGTGATATCAAACCCCGCGAGGGCAAATCCGATGGTAAATACCACAAGTCCGACAAGCAGCGATATCGCTGCGAGGATATAGATTTTATGTGATTTCATAATGACACCTCTTTTTTATTAATAAATATGGATTTAATTTTTCGCGCAATAAAGGCTGTGAACTTTACAAGCTCTTTTGTCATGATGAAGATCGGCTTTATCATGAACAATGTCAAGGCACTGCAGCAAATTGCTGCTCCAAAAACACAAAGACCGACCGGAAATGATTTGGCAAAGCATAAGACAATGCCGCTGACAAGTCCTGCAATTCCGGATAATCCAAGAGAGATGACAACAGCATAAAGCGAGATAATCAACGCCCAGATGGTGATATAGATTGCGAGAACAATAACGATAAAGGACAGAAGAAGCGGAAGCCATATCGGGAATCCGATAACAACAAGGGTAATCCATAAACCTTTGTTTGACACCCTGCTTTTACTTTCAACTACTTTTGCTTTCATCAGCGTCGACAAGGACATTCCGTACATGACATTTTCTACAATCGATCCTATGTTGCCGAGCGCTTCAACCGCCTCATTCTCGGGCATTCCGTCTTCCATGCGATCGTCGATGATTTCCTTGTAATAAGCGATGGATTTATCGATTTCACTTTGTGGAAGAGAAGAAATCCTCGATGCCAGTTCATTTATAAATTCAGTTTTCGTCATTTTCGTCCCTCTCCTTTTTTGCCATGATAAAATTATATACAGTCATAACCTCTTTCCATTCGTTTTTAAAGTCTTCCATCTTACTCCGACCCGCATCGGTGATCCGGTAGTACTTCCGAAGCCTCCCGTTGTGCTCTACGGAGTAATCCGTCAGCATGTCGCTGCTCTCGAGCCGCTTCAAAATGGGGTAAAGGGTAGATTCTGATATTTCAATGCAAGGGGAGATGTCTTTAATCAATTGATAGCCGTAAGAATCGTTTCTCTCCAGTACTGCCAGGACACATGCTTCCAGAAAACCTCTTTTTAATTGTATATCCATTTCAATGCCTCCATCTGCACATTATTATACACCGCATGGTATAATGTGTAAAGGGGTATAACAAAAAGCGGTTCATAAAATGTTACCGCTTTTACTGCTATGTCTTGATGTCCTGTTACAACCGATGGAATAGAACTTGATGCTATTTTAACGGGCCAAACAGCGTGTTTATTTTTTCCTGGGCCCCTAAATCGGCGAACGCCAGAATCTCGTCTCCCTGCAGAATCTGTGCATCACCATGAGGAATGATCACTTCGTTTCCACGATAAATAGCGATAAAGGTTGCTTTTTTCGGGATATCCAGCTCTTTTACGGTCATGTTCACAACAGCGGACCGGGCGTCGACTTTTACCTGGATGATGGAGTAATTGCTTCGATTGATCTTCATCAGGGTCAACATGGTTTTAAATGTCATTTCTTCCACTACAAGATGAGCCATCAGGTCCGCCTGGTTCAATGCCACATCCACTCCCATGCTGGCATCGAACATCCACGTGTTTTTTGGGTTGTTAATCCGGGCAATGACACGGGGAGCGCTGAATTCAAATTTTGCAATTGTTGAGGCGACCAAGTTCGTCTCATCCGCGCCAGTGACCGCGACAACCACATCCGCATCCGCGATTCCGCATGCTTCAAGAACCGTTGGATTGGTTCCGCTTCCGAAAACGACCGTATCAGATGGCAATTCTTTCTTCAATTTGTTCAAAACATTTGTCCGGTTCTCAATCACTTTAACAGAACAGTTATTGTTCAAGAGTAAGCCTGCAATATAGGAACCAACCTGACCCCCGCCTATTATAATTACTTTCATATTATTTCCCTCCGTTTTATATCAAACCAAGTAAGGATTTCAGCCGTTTTGAAGAAGTGGCCAAAACCGAAATATACACAATATCATGCTTCTGTAAAGTTGTTCCCATGGTCGGAAGAAAAGTTTTATTCTCACGACTGATTGCAACGACATGAATCTCGCCAAGAGCGGTCAGTTCATTCACCGTTTTGCCGACCAGAAGGGCAGGGGTTTCGATCCGAACCATTTCAACACTGCTGTTTCCGAATGTAAACACACTGTCCAGCTGGTTGTAACTGAGCATCTCTGTCTCACGCATGACGCCCCATGTTGTTGTAGAGATGGTCTGAATGCCAAGAGACCGGTAAATTTCTGCCTGCCTTGGATCATACAGTCTGGAGATGACATGAGGAACTCTATAAACATTCTGGGAGAGCCGACCGACAAGTGCATTGACCTCATCGCTCTTGCTGCATGCTACAATGGCATCGACCGATTGGATTTTAGCTTTTTCGAGAATATCCCGGTCAAATCCGACACCCAGAATGGTTTCTCCTTTAAAATCCGTACCCAGCAGTTCAAATGCCTCGGGGTTGTTGTCGATGACTGTCACCTTGTGCCCTTTGCTGATGAGATTGATCGCTAACCCCGAACCAAATTTACCACAACCGACAATAATTACTTTCATATTAGTTACCTCCTGCATCTTTCATTTTACCATATTTGCGCGAAATCGCCTTCCTTATTTCTTCAATGAGAACAATCGGAAGAGGCAGCGCGAAAAGGAATGCCCATTCTTTGATGCCGATCGGCGCAGTGTTGAAAATATCCTGAAGAAATGGGACATAGATGATAGCACTTAACAGTAGTATTTCAAAAACGATACCAAACAGGACTTTTTTATTACTGAACAAACCTGTTTTAAAAACCGATTGTTTTTCGGTGCGGCAGTTCATCACAGCACCGACCTGGCAGAATACGATGGAAGCAAGTGTCATCGCTGTAGCCTGCCTGTAAATAATGCCGGAACTGGCCAATGGAACGCCCGGCCAGCCATTGAGCATATTTACAAAGAAATAGGCGCCCATGCAGATGACAGAAGCGATCATTCCATACCAGAAAAACGCTTTGACCACAATACGCTTGTTCAATAAGCGGTCTTTCTTCGAGCGGGGCGGCAGATCCATCACCCCTTTTTCAGGGAGCTCTGTTCCAAGCCCCAGGGCAGGCATCATATCCGTACCAAGGTCAACCGCCAGGATCTGCATGACAGTCAGTGGAAGCGGAATACCTCCTCTTGAGAAGAGGAATGCTGCGGAAGGAACCCCTTCGGACATATTGCTGTTTAAAATGTAAAGAATAAATTTTCGGATATTGCTGTAAACCGCACGGCCTTCTTCGATAGCTTTCACGATCGAGGCGAAATTATCATCTGTCAGAATCATGTCGGCGGCTTCTTTTGCGACATCCGTACCGGAGATTCCCATCGCTACGCCGATATCTGCCTTTTTTAGTGCGGGAGAATCATTTACTCCATCCCCCGTTACCGCCACAATATGCCCCATTTCCTGAAGAGCGCAAACCACACGATATTTTTGCTCCGGTGCGACTCTGGCAAAAATCACTTCTTCCTTTAGTGCTTCCTTTAATTCCTCATCAGGCATTTTCCCCAGATCCATACCGGAAATGATTCGTGCATTTTCAGTCCGGATAATACCGATTCTTCTTGCGATACTCTCAGCCGTCAAACCATAATCCCCGGTGATCATTATAATCCGGATGCTGGCTTTGCGGCATAATTCAACTGCCGCGGCCACTTCCGGCCTCGGAGGATCCGCCATGACAACCAATCCGACAAAAACCATGTCCTGTTCAATCAATTCAGGGGTATAAGCGCTCAGGGAAGTCGGCAGATTATTTGCACGGGAGAGAAGCCGGTAGGAAATCGCCAATACCCTCAAGCCATTGCGGGCATACCGGTCATTGGCCTCCATGATCGTATCCCGCTGCTGTGCGGTTATCTCTTCTCGTCTACCCCCGGTGTAGATTCCGGTACATAATTCCAATACCTCTTTCGGTGCGCCTTTGATATAAGCGATACGGGGGCTTCCATCAATCGGGGACTCCAACTGGTGGATGGTGGTCATTCGTTTGCGTCTGGAATCAAAAGGGAGCTCTCTCAGGCGGGGGGTCAATTTGGACTGCAACTGGACATCCAATCCCGCTTTCTGGGCAACTACCCCGAGACAGGCTTCTGTCGGGTCTCCCAGAACCGTATAACGATCCGACTCTTCTCCCGGAGGAACCAATCGGGCATTGCTGCAAAGACTGGCGGCAGTGAGAAGCATTTTTAGATCCTCATGCCCCTGGATGTTGACTTCTTTGCCGTCGGATAAAACATTCCCCACAGGAGCATAGCCAAGACCGGTGACTTCCAGTTCTTCTTTTGGCAGCCACAGGCTGCATACCGTCATTTCGTTCTGCGTCAGGGTTCCAGTCTTGTCTGAACAGATAACGGAAGTGCATCCCAGTGTCTCAACAGCGGACAATCGTTTAACCAGAGCGTGCTCCTTGGACATGCGCTGAACCGCCATGGCCAGGGACAGGGTTACGGTCGGCAGCAAGCATTCCGGGATAAAAGCAACCACCATGCCAAGCGCAAAGATGAAGGATTTTGCGATGGGTTCTTTCACAAAAAAGACAGAAGCGATGAAAAAGAATACCCCGACCGCCAATGCGATGATGGAAACCTGCTTGGTCAGCACATCCAGTTCTTTTTCGAGCGGACTGGGGTCGACCTTCATCGCTTGTGTCAAATGGGCGATTTTGCCAAATTCGGTATCCATTCCGGTTGTAATAATAACAGCTTTGGCTGTGCCGCTGGAAATGCTCGTTCCGGCGAAAATAAGATTCGGTGTCTCAGATCGGGACAGATTGTCCCGTAAAACAGGATCATGGGTTTTGCGGACCGGATTGGATTCGCCTGTCAGCGTGGACTGGTCTACTTGCAAATCGCTGCTTTCTATCAACCGGGCATCGGCAGAAATCTTGTCCCCTTCTTGAAGAAGGACAACATCTCCGGGCACAAGATCCTCCGCCAAAACTTGGATTTCGGTATTGTCTCTGGTGACTCTGGCATAGGACGGAAGCATTCTCTTCAACGCCTCGGTCGCTTTTCCGGCGCGGAATTCCTGCCAGAAACTGAATACTCCGTTGATCACATTGACCAGCCATATGGCAATTCCAAGCTGGGGCATGTCTGCAATAATCGCAATCGCACCGCCGACCCACAAAAGGATCGCCATCATACTGATAAAATTCGATAAAAAAATCAGAATGACAGGAGTCCCCTTTTTTTCGCTGATGACATTCTTGCCGTAAATCTTGTGGTTGTCCTCCACTTCAGAGGCGGTCAGCCCCTCCAGCCGTGTACCCATGGCTTCGCAGACATCACTGGAGGTTAGCTTATAGATCCCCGTGACGTCTTTCCTATTCAAATCAATTAACTTTTCTTCCATCTGTATTATCCTCATCACAATTCTGAACTATTTGTTTCGTTCCTCTTCGCAGAAATGACTCATTATACATCCGGAATTTTAAATATACAATACATATTTTTGTTAATATTTTCATTGTTTCAAATGGAGAAAGCCGTTATTTCTTAAGGGCTTTCTCTGTTGGAAACCTTGCGTTTCTTTAGATGCTTGCGGGTGATTATCCGTATGTTATTACTCGCATGTTCGACGGGCTCTGATTTCGGTCCGATAGATCGGATCTTTTTGAAAATGATCCACCAAGTACTCCCACAGAAGGGAATTCTCTTTAATAAAGGTCTCGCCGATTTTGTAATAAACCCATTGTGCTTTCTTGCAGCTGTCAAGGATTCTACTTTGCTTTAATGCTGCCAAATGGCGGAAAACATTGGACTGTGTCATTTTTAAGCAATCTTCGATTTCACATACGCACATTTCTTCTTGTACCAGAAGAGACAGAATGGGAAGCCGGCTTTCTTCTGCCAGAGATTTAAAGATATCAACTATTATTTCCACCTGGTTTCTTGCTGTTTTTAATCATGAATTTTTTAAATTGTTCGTGTCCACCCGAAAGGTTGTATACTTTTTTAAAGCCCCGATTGATCAGAATATTCTGCGCAGCGTTCCCGGTGACTCCTTTGTTGCAGTATGTCACGGTAAAGACATTCGGATCCAGGTTCGCTGCGGCTTCTCTCAGGGCTGTATGGGGAATCGAATCCGCTGCGCCGATATGTCCTTTCCCATACTGGGAAGAGACTCTTGCATCAATCAATTCAACCTTTTCACCGGATTGTATCAGGGCGTCCAGCGCTTGCGCCGTTATCAATGGCCTGGATCGGTGGATGGCATTGTCCAGGATCATGCCGGTATACATGACCGGATCTTTCGTAGTGGAAAAAGGCGGTGCATAAGCCAGATCAAGATGGAACAGGTCTTCGACGTTTGCCTTAAAGGTAATAGCTGTTACGAAAACATCAATCCGTTTATCGACTCCCTCAAACCCGACGATCTGGGCTCCCAGAAGTCTCCCGGTCGCTTTGTCGGCAATGCCTTTGATGACCATTTCTCTTCCTCCCATATATTCCGGCTTGTCCGGTTTGATATTATGGCAGACAGCAACGTCATATCCTTGTTCCAGCGCTTCGCGTTCGGACAGTCCGGTTTGAGCAACTGCCAAATCGAAAACTTTAAAAATTCCAGTACCAAGTATTCCTCGAAATTCAAGACTGCCGTTCGTTGCACAATCTCCTGCGATTCGACCCGTTTTGTTCGCAGTAGACCCCAATGGACGATAAACAGGTTTCCCTGTGACAACATGAAATTGTTCGATGCAATCTCCGCAGGCAAAAATATCTTTCCGGTTTGTTCGCATCTTCTTGTCAACCTTGATGGCACCGGATATGCCAAGTTCAATTCCTGTTTGCTTAGCAAGCTCCGTTTCGGGTCGAATTCCTACGGATACAATGATCATTTCCGCATCGACCGAGGAACCGTCCGATAATATCACTCCGTTCGCGGTGATTTTTTCTGCAGAAACAGAAGTCAGAACAGAAATCCCATTTTTTTCAAGATGTTCTTCCACATAACCGGCCATATCATCATCAAGTCCCGGTGTGACTTGCGGCAACTTTTCAATCATAGTTATATCAATCCCGAGTCTTTTCAAGTTTTCACAAACCTCGAGGCCGATGAAACCTGTGCCGATGATCACCGCAGATTGTGGTTTCTTCGATTCAATGAAAGAATGAATCCGGTTCATATCGTTGATATTGCGCAGCATAAAAACGTTCGAACCGTTAACCCCTTTAATTGGTGGAACAACAGCTTTTGCACCGGTGGCAAGAATAAGGGTGTCATAGGTATCCGTGAATACTTGGCCAGTGGAGAGATTTTTTATTTCCAAGATTTTCTTATCCGGATGAATCGAAAGTACCTCATGTAAAATAAAGACATCCACGTTGTATTTACTCTTGAAGAATGCAGGGTCCCGTGGTGTCAGATCATCGGAACGCTCCACTACTCCACCAATATAATAGGGCATGCCGCAACCAGAATAAGAAATAAAGCGGTCTTTCTCATAAATGATGATATCTGCGTTTTCTGTATTTCTTCGTGCTTTTGCCGCGGCAGAGGTGCCAGCAGCGACTGCGCCAATTACAATGATTCGCATATTTCGTCCTCCAATCCAGGGCAATTGCTTCCGAAAAGAAATGGAGCATGGGGACGGTTCTTATATTTCATTTTATTTCGTTTATGCAACACAAGAACCGTCCCCATGTTGCATTCCATCTGCTACTAATCCGTTTCTTTTCGGAAGCGATTGCCCTGCCTCCAATCCTGTTTATGAGCGTATGCATTTGCACTCATATATAATATCACAGGAAAATTCATCCTTCAATCGATCTTTAGCCTTGTAAAAATTAAAAATCTGTTTGATTGTTTTCTGTTTCAATTTTCTTGCTTATGGCGCTTTAATAATTTGTTGTTTACCAGCCCTGGCTTGGAGTTCCGTACAAATAATGAGGGATTAATCTTTATACGGACATCGTTTCAAGAATTTTTACAATTTCTTTTGGTTTGAGCACTTTTCCGAAGGAAACGACTTTTTCATCAATGACTAGCGCGGGAGTGGACATGACACCGAATGCAGCGATGTCTGCAAAGTCGGTCACTTTGGCGATTTCTGCATGGACGCCGAGTATGGAAAGAGCCGCTTTGGTGTTTTCGGTGAGTGTGATGCAGTTTTTGCACCCTGAGCCTAAAATTTTAATGACCATGATAAGATCCTCCTGATTTCTATCGTTGTTTTCTGCTTTTTCATATAAATAATTGGATCCGGTGAAATTATTATAACAATAACCACCCGAATGCATTGAAAACATATCCGATGATGATGATGCCGACTGTTACAATCCCGACAAAAATCCCTAATAGTTTCGTTTTCACAACTTTCTTGAGCATAATGATGGATGGAAGAGAAAGCGCCGTCACTGCCATCATGAAAGAAAGCGCCGTTCCGATCCCGACTCCTTTCTCAACCAATGATTGTGCAATAGGAAGGGTTCCAAAGATATCCGCATACATCGGTACGCCGACAATGGTTGCAATGATCACAGAATACCATTTGTCCTGTCCGAGAACGGCTGCAATGACATTTTCCGGTATCCAGTTATGGATCAATGCGCCGATTCCAACGCCGATCAGCACATAAAGCCAGACTTTGCGGATGACAGAAAAAACCTGTTCTTTGGAATAGTTGATCCGATCACGCCTTGACAGTTTCGCCTGTACCACATCAAGGACCTTGTTTTTGAAAATAAAAGGCTCCACATAATCCTCCAGTTTCGCCTTCCCGATGACCGTTCCGCCAATAACGGCCAGAATGAGCCCGACAACCACATACGCGATGGCAATTTTCCAGTTGAAAATACTGGCAAGGAGAAGAACCGAAGCCAGATCCACAAGCGGGGAGGAGATCAGGAAAGAAAAGGTGACGCCCAGGGGCAGTCCTGCATTGGTAAATCCAATAAAAATAGGAATCGAGGAGCAGGAACAAAAAGGCGTGATGGTTCCAAGAAGCGCGCCGAGGATATTAGCGGCAAGGCCGCTGAACCGGCCAAGGATCTTCCTCGTGCGTTCAGGCGGGAAGAAACTCTGGATATAGGAAATGATAAAAATTAAAAAAGATAAAAGAATAAAAATTTTGACCGTATCATATAGGAAAAAATGGACGCTTCCGCCCAGCTGTTCATTGACATTCAGACCAAACACATTTTCAACCAAAAGCCGGATCAGCGCATTCAGCCAATCCATTTTTAGTAATTGATTATTCAGCCATTCAAAAATAAACATTAAATTTCCTCTTTCTTCTCTGAAAGATCGATCCGATCCAGAAATTTACGGACGGCTTCGAGCTTTGGCGCGCTGATGGTATATCGGATCCAGGCTCCGTCGCGTCTGCCGTCGACAAGACCGCTGTCGCACAGGATTTTCATGTGATAGGACAAGGTTGGCTGGGTGATGGAAAACTGCTCCAGTATTTTACAGGCGCAGCACTCTCCGCCGGACAGCGTCTCCACGATCTTTAGACGGGTCTCATCCGCCAGCGCCTTGAAAATCAAAACATATTCTTTGTGTGTCATCGCATTTCCACTCCTGTTCCATTTCTGCTATTCTTTTGTACTATAATTATTATTTTCCGCATGGTCTGATATTGGCAATGATATAGATAAACGTCTATATCGTATGAATTCAGTATAGTTCGAATATAGAGAACTGTCAATATGAATTTATAAAAAAGTACAAACGTGTGAATTAATAAAAAAAGTGCAAACGGTCATGGATTGATGTAAAATTCATAATAGCAGAAATAAAGAAAAGTATAATAAAAAAAGGATATAGTTAAAGGGTTATAATGAAGGAATAATTTAATATTAATATAGATAAGGGTAATATTAATATAGATGATGATATATATCAAAGAAAACGGAAAAGATTACCGCGAAAGGAATGGATACTTCAATGAAAAAAGAACTCGAATACAAAAGCATCGAAGAATTGGCGGCATGCAAGAAATCAAGGAACATCAACGACCTGCACGAGGAGAGTCTTACTACAGGAGAGAGGATGGCGGACAAACTGGCGGATTTCGCCGGAAGCTGGACATTCATCTCCATTTTTGTCAGTGTTTTAATTGTATGGATTATCATCAACTCCATTCAGCTGTTTGCCAAACCATTCGATCCATTCCCTTTTATTCTATTGAATCTTATTCTTTCTTGTGTTGCCGCATTGCAAGCTCCGGTCATCATGATGAGCCAGAACCGGCAGGAGAAAAAAGACCGGATCCGGGCGGAGCACGATTATGAGATCAATTTGAAATCGGAAATTCTGATTGAAGAACTCATCAATAAGCTTAAAAGTCTGGAACAGAAACAGGATGAGATTATCATCAATTTCAATAAAACCACCTATAATGTAAACAATGGGGGCATTGGGAGCAATGAGGCGGCTCTGGGCGATGGGAACAATGGAATCAAGGATATCACCGGCAAGGAAGAGTCAAAATAAACCAGAAAGAATAAACACAAGGAGTAAAAGACCAAATGACAGCAAAAGATGTAATTGAACTTCTGGGGACGATAACAGCAATCAGTTTCGGGATAGCCATTTTGAATTATTTTATAAAATTAATTCATAAAAGATTTATTATGAAATTGGGGAAAGATAAAAAGCAATTTGCAGATTTTTATCGGAAGGTCATGAAAGTCATTGTTAAATATCATAAAACAGCCGGGATTATCGCCATCGCATCTTTATTGACCCATTTCGCCATCGCTTTTTCGACAGACAATATCCGAATCACCGGAATCATATCTGCGATTCTTATGATGACTCTCGGGGGGTTAGGAATGTATGGGGCTTTTATCAATAAAAATTTAAAAGCAGTATGGCTGAAAACACACCGCATCGTTGCATTTTTATTAGTTATTGCAGTTGGCGCGCATATGATTATAAAGCAATAGAGGGAATTGATGGTGCAAAATGCAATAAATCAGAATCAAAGAAGGGACGGGATAGAATGGAAGAGAGAAACGAATTTTTCTGGGCGGAGACGGTTGAATCCGCGTTCCAACAGACAAAAAGTTCGGTGAATGGAATATCCGATAGTGAAGCAAAAAAAAGACGATTGGAATATGGAGTGAATTCTATTAAAAAGAGCAAGAAAAACAATACTTTTTTACTTTTACTTGCACAATTCAAAAGTCCGATCATCCTGATCCTGTTTTTTGCCATCGGGCTTTCTTTTTATCTGGGCGATACACTGGATGCGTTCATTATTCTTGCGATTGTGCTGGCCAGCGGCCTGCTTGGATTCTGGCAGGAATACGGGGCGAATTCCGCTGTGGATAAATTATTGGCGGTGGTTCAAATCAAGGCGACGGTGCTTCGGGAAGGCGTGCCGCTTATCGTCGGAGTATCGGAAGTGATACCTGGCGATGTGGTGCTGCTGAAGGCAGGGGATATTATTCCGGGGGATGGGCTGATCATCGAGTCGAATGCACTTTTTGTGGACGAAGCGACTCTGACAGGAGAGACCTTTCCGGTTGAGAAAGAGTCCGGGGTCCTATCCGGAGAAACCGTTATCGGTGAGCGGAAAAATTCCGTATGGATGGGCACACATATCATCAGCGGCAGCGCGAAAGCCCTTGTCCTTCACACAGGGAAAAACACGGAATTCGGGAAGATTTCTGAAAGCCTGAAGAAAAAACCGCCTGAAACCGAATTTGAAAGAGGCGTGAAATCATTTGGATACCTATTGATGGAAATCACATTAATTCTGGTTTTTGCCATTTTTGCCATCAATGTTTTTTTAAAAAGGCCGGCACTCGACTCCTTTCTATTCTCACTCGCTCTTGCTGTGGGGCTGACCCCGCAGCTGCTTCCGGCGATTATCAGCATAAACCTTGCAAACGGCGCCAAGACGATGGCAAAAGCCAAAGTGATCGTCAAACGCCTTTCTGCGATTGAAAATTTTGGAAGCATGGATGTTTTCTGCTCGGACAAAACCGGCACGCTGACGGATGGAGTGGTCAAACTGGAATCCACCCATGGCATCGATGGAGGGATAAGCGAAAAAGCATTCCTGTATGCCTATATCAACGCTTCGTTCGAGACCGGGTTCATTAACCCGATCGACCAGGCGATCCGCGACCACAAACAGTTGGATATGAGCAACTATCAAAAATTGGGTGAACAGCCATACGATTTCATCCGAAAAAGATTAAGCATCCTGGTATCGGACAAACAGGCCAATTCCAAAATCATGGTGACAAAAGGCGCACTGCACAATGTTCTGGATGTGTGTACTCATGCGGAGGACATGAACGGCGAACTTGTCGATATCGCTGCTGTCCGGGATGAGATACAGCAGCAATTCGAGGGCTTCAGCAAAAAAGGATATCGCACACTTGGCGTTTCCTATCGGATTCTCGACAAGGATGAACGGATAGAAAAGGACCATGAGACCGACATGACATTTTTAGGATTTATCACACTTTATGACCCTTTAAAACCGGATATCGTCGAAACAATCAAGAAACTGAAGCGATTGGGAATTTCATTGAAAATTATCACGGGAGACAACAAACTGATTGCTGCTCATATTATTTCACAATTCGGCTTATCCGAGGAGAAAATCCTGACCGGAGCAGAACTGAACAAGACCAGCGATGCCGCCTTGATCAAAAAGGTGAGACAGATTACCGTTTTTGCCGAAGTGGAACCCAACCAGAAGGAGCGGATCATTATCGCGCTTCGGAAAGCAGGATTTGTCGTAGGCTATATGGGAGACGGGATCAACGACGCATCGGCGCTTCATGCCGCCGATGTCAGTATTTCTGTGGATAGTGCGGCGGATGTTGCAAAAGAGGCAGCGGACATTGTTTTACTGGAAAAAGATCTAAAAGTCCTGATCAGCGGCGTGACTGCCGGGAGAACAACGTTTGCAAACACATTGAAATATGTATTCATGGCGACCAGTGCCAATTTCGGAAATATGTTCAGTATGGCGGGTGCATCCCTGTTTCTTCCGTTCCTTCCGCTGCTTCCCAAACAGATCCTGCTGACTAACTTATTGACGGATTTTCCGGAGATGACCATTGCTTCGGACTCGGTTGACAGTGAAATGATCATGAAACCGCGAAGATGGGATATCCGTTTCATCCGAAAATTCATGCTTGTCTTCGGTTTGATCAGTTCTATTTTTGATTATATGACCTTCGCGGCGCTGATGCTGCTGATCCATTCATCCGATATCCAATTCAGAACGGGCTGGTTTGTCGAGTCGGTTTGTTCCGCGGCACTGATCGTTCTGGTCATCCGCTCACGGAAACCCTTTTTCAAAAGCAGACCCGGAAAATATTTAGCGATGACCACGCTGCTGATCGTAGCAGTCACGCTGATGATTCCATACACACCACTTGCAGGAATTCTAGGATTCGAACCTCTGCCCGCATGGATTCTTGGAATCATCGGACTGATTGTGGCTTTATACATCATGACAGCTGAAATCGCAAAGAAAATATTCTATAAAATTGTTAAAAACTGAATGATGGAGCCATTGAATATTGAATTTTGGAGTAAAGTGCAATGAAACATGAATATGAAACCGAGGGAGTGTGCCCATCGATGATTTTCTTTGAATTGGATGGGAATATTATTCGAAAGGTTTCTTTCCGGGGAGGCTGTGACGGAAATCTGAAGGCGATAAGCCGGATCATTGAAGGAATGACGGTGGAGGAGATCGAGGAGAAATTCAAAGGGATTCAATGTGACGAAAGAGATACCTCCTGTTCCGACCAGCTTGCCGTCGCAGTCAGAAAAGCTTATGAGGAAGAAAAAAGAGAACTGTCCCTCCAGGGCAATCGATTACGAAAAGAAATGGATTAGTGCAATATGGGGACGGTTCTTGTGTTGCATAAACGAAATAAGCTAAAATGCAACACAAGAACCGTCCCCATGTTGCATCCTGAGTGATTACACAACCTGCCGTCCCTTTGATTCATTTGGTATTTTCCCTGTTCCATGCTATAATGTGCCGAGTTAAATAGAAGGATGGTATAAAAATGATTACAGCCAGTGGCATTTCCTTACGGTATGGAGGACGTGCGTTATTCGACAATGTGAACATCAAGTTCACACCCGGCAATTGTTATGGTTTGATTGGAGCAAACGGTTCCGGTAAATCTACGTTTCTAAAAATTCTTTCCGGCGAACTGGAAGCCAACAAAGGAGAAATTTTCATCGAGGCCAACAGCCGGCTTGCGATGCTGAAACAGAATCATTATGAATTTGATGAATATGAAGTTCTGAAAACAGTTTTAATGGGGCATAAAAGGCTTTGTGAAATTATCGAAGAAAAAGAGAAACTATATTCCAAACCGGATTTCTCCGAGCAGGACGGCATCAAGCTTGCCGTGCTGGAATCCGAATTTTCTGAAATGAATGGATGGAATGCCGAGACAGAAGCCGCCACTTTGCTGAACGGACTTGGCATAGGGGAAGAATATCACTATAAAAAGATGGCGGAAGTCGGCAGCAGCGAGAAAGTCCGGGTATTGCTCGCCCAGGCGCTTTTTGGAGATCCTCAGATCCTGCTTCTGGATGAACCGACCAATCATCTGGATGTCGCTTCCATCACCTGGCTGGAGAATTTTCTTTACAATTTTGAAAACACCGTCATTGTTGTCTCCCATGACCGGCATTTTTTGAATAAAGTATGTACTCACATTGCAGATATCGATTTTGGCAAAATCCAGGTATATGCCGGGAATTATGATTTCTGGTATGAATCCAGCCAGCTGATCCTTCAGCAGACAAAGGATTCGAATAAGAAAATCGAAGCGAAGCGGAAGGATCTGGAAGAATTCATCCAGCGGTTCAGTGCGAACGCCTCCAAATCAAAACAGGCGACATCCCGTAAAAAACAATTGGAAAAACTGACGCTGGAAGATATCCGGCCCTCCTCCCGCAAATACCCGTTTGTCGACTTCAAACAGGATAGGGAGGTCGGGAACGATCTGCTAAGAGTCCACGAAATCAGTAAATCATTCGACGGAGTGCCTCTTTTGGAAAAAATCAGCTTCACGGTGAACAAGGGGGACAAGATTGCTCTTGTCGGTCCGAACGGATTCGAAAAAACAGCGCTTTTCAAGATTTTGATCGGGGAGATGACTGCGGACAGCGGCGAGTTCAAGTGGGGAATCACCACATCCCAGGCCTATTTCCCAAAGGATAATGCGGACTATTTCGATGGCAGTGAATTGTCGATCATTGACTGGCTGCGGCAATATTCCAAAGACCAGAACGAGACATTCATCCGCGGGTGGCTCGGGAGAATGCTTTTTTCCGGGGAGGAAGCGCAAAAAAAAGCGTCCGTTCTTTCAGGAGGCGAACGGGTCCGATGCATGCTCGCCAAGATGATGCTGTCCGGCGCGAATACACTGCTGCTGGACGAACCGACGAACCATCTCGACCTCGAATCCATCACTGCGCTGAACAATGGTTTGATCAACTACAAAGGGACGGTTCTGTTTGTTTCACATGACCATCAGTTTGTTCAGACGATTGCCAACCGGATCATTGAAATCACACCGAAAGGGGTCATCGACAAACTCATGACCTACGATGAATACCTCGAAAGCGAAGAGATCGCAAAAATCAAAGCTGTTTTATACAGCTAGATCGGACAAATATCCGAGGAGAAACCCAAGTGAATATCCTATCCGCCGAAAAACTATCAAAAGCATATAGCGAAAAAGTCTTGTTCAGCGAGGCTTCTATCGGCATTGACGAAGGGGAGAAAATCGGCGTTATCGGCATCAACGGGACAGGGAAATCAACGCTTCTGAAACTGCTTGCCGGGGAGGAAAATCCAGACAGCGGCAAAATTACAACCGGAAACAAGGTCTCGATGGAATACCTATCGCAAAATCCGACTTTTGACCCGGGAATAACCGTTCTTCAACAGATTTTCAAAGGCACGTCGCCCATCATGAACCTGCTTCGGGAATATGAACACACTCTCCAGGAATTCAACGGGCATCCCGGTGATCCGGCATGGGAGAGAAATCTTCTCCAGGTCACCCAGAAAATGGATGCGATGAAAGCCTGGACAATCGAAAGCGAAGCAAAAACCATTCTTTCAAAACTCGGCGTGCTTGACTTTGATGCAATTGTCGGAACTCTTTCCGGCGGACAGAGAAAACGAATCGCACTGGCCAGCGCGCTGATCAGTCCGGCGAACCTGCTGATTCTGGATGAGCCCACCAACCAGCTGGACAATGATACGGTGGACTGGCTCGAAAAATATTTGAACAACCGGAAAGGCGCTTTGCTCATGGTCACACATGACCGGTATTTTCTGCGTCGTGTCTGCAATCGGATTCTCGAAATCGACAATGGGAAAGTATACAGCTATCTGACAAATTATGAGAAATATCTTGAATTAAAAGCCGAAAGAGAAGAAAGCGATATCGCCTCGGATCGGAAGCGACAGAGCCTTTTCCGCAAAGAACTTGAATGGATGCAGCGCGGCCCGCAGGCGCGCGCGACGAAACAGAAAGCCCGTATCGAACGGTTTGAGACTTTGCGGGATACAAAATCCGCGGGTTCATACGAAAACATCGAAATCAGTGTCGGAACCACCCGGCTCGGCAAGAAAACCATCGAACTCGAGCACATCGGGAAAGATTATTCCAACCGCAAAATCATTGACGATTTCAGCTACAACGTCCTTCGCGATGACCGCATCGGAATCATCGGACCGAACGGCAGCGGCAAATCGACTCTGCTTAAAATCATTGCCGGACGTCTGGAGCCGAATCGCGGCTGTGTCAATACCGGAGAAACAGTCAAGATTGGATTTTTCACACAAGAAAATGACGAGATCGACGAAAGCCTGCGCGTGATTGAATACATCCGAAATGAAGCGGAATACCTGACCACCAGGGATGGACAGATCAGCGCCGCCCAGATGCTGGAGAATTTTCTGTTTCCTCCCGCGGTGCAGTGGTCGCTTATTTCAAAGCTTTCCGGCGGCGAGAAAAGACGGCTTTACCTTCTTCGGATTCTGATGAGTGCGCCGAACGTTATCCTCCTGGATGAACCGACCAACGATCTGGACATTCAGACTCTGACCATTCTCGAAGGATATCTCAGCGATTTCCAGGGTGTAGTCATCGCCGTCTCTCACGACCGGTATTTTCTGGACCGAGTGGTCGAAAAGCTTTTTATTTTTGAAGGAAATGCGTCGATCCGGCGGTTTCAAGGCTGCTATTCCGATTATAACAAGAAAATGGCAGAAGAGAATGCCATAGTAAAAGACAACAACAGCAAATCAAAATCAGAAAAATCGGATTACAACGCTGAGAATAAAAAAAACAGGCCGTTGAAGTTCACTTTCAAAGAGCAAAAAGAATATGATTCCATCGACGAGACCATTTCAAACTTGGAAAACAGCCTTGTGAATGTGGAAAAAGAAATAAACGAGGCCTCGAGCGATTTCGAGAAACTGCAAAAACTCTTTGCAAGGAAAGAAACGCTTGAAGTCCAGCTGAATGAGGCAACAGAACGGTGGGTCTATTTGAATGAGCTTGCCGAATTGATTGCGACAAACAGGAAAGAAATCAAAGAGCAGTAAAAAACAATCAAAATGGCAGACAGTCAAAACGAGCAACTAAAACGAGCAACTAAAATGGCAGACAATAAATATGAGTAAAAAATAATAAACAATCAATAGGGACAACCATAATAAATAACCAAATGAATAAAAAATGTCATTGATTACAGGATCAAAAGGAGGTTTGCGATGCTTGAATTTTTAAAAACCCTTGGAATGAATCCATTGCTCGGGGCGGCATTACAAAAACAGGGAATAACCGAGTTGACCGAAGTTCAAAAGAAAATCATCCCGGAGGCGCTTGAAAACAAGGACCTTGTGGTTCAATCCGAAACCGGAACGGGGAAAACCCTGGCATTTCTTCTTCCTTTGTTTGTAAAAATCGATTCTTCCAAAAAAGAAATGCAGGCGATTATTCTTGCTCCGACCCACGAACTTGTCATGCAGATTATCAAACAGATCGATTTGCTGGCACAGAATTCCGGGATTGGAATCACCTCCACTCCGATTATCGGAAACGTTAACATCGAGCGCCAGATCGAAAAACTCAAAGAAAAGCCGCATATCATCGCAGGCACACCCGGACGGGTTCTTGAACTGATTAAAAAAAAGAAAATCGCCGCACATACCGTCAAGACCATTATCATGGATGAAGCGGACACCCTTGTCGGCGAAAATAATTTTGAAAGCGTCGCCGGCATTATAAAAAGCACTTTAAAAGAGCGCCAGCTGCTGATGTTCTCCGCCACCATCACCAGGCAGGCCGAAACCCGGGCCCGTGAAATAATGAAAGATCCCGGAATCATCAAAGTGACAGGGACTGCGACCATCCCGGACACAATCGAGCATCTCTATTTTCTTACAGAGGAAAGAGACAAACTGGAAGTACTGCGCAAGGTGATTGCGATTGTCAAACCGGTGAAAGCACTTGTGTTTATCGGTGCGAGAGAAGATGCGGATTATTGTACAAACCGGCTGAGATACCATGGACTTAAAGTCGAAGGCCTCCACGGGCATACTGACAAGAAAGACCGGAAACGGGTGATGGAGGAATTCAGAGCAGGAAAGGTCCCGGTGCTGGTGGTATCGGACATTGCCGCGCGCGGACTGGATATCCAGGGGGTCACGCATGTTTTCAATCTGAACATTCCCGAACAGGCCGGAGACTATCTTCATCGAGTGGGAAGAACCGGCAGGACAGGGCACAAAGGGACGGCTGTTTCGATCGTGACAGAAAGAGAACTGCAATTTATCGAAGAATACGAAAAAACACTTAAAATCCATATTTCACCGAAAGATATGTATAAGGGAAATCTTGTGGATGCTAAAAAGAAAAAGTGAATTTTCAGAATTTTCCTTATCGTATCAACGGGCATATTGAAATTTAAAAATTATATTTCTATTGCAGTGTCTTCCTTCTTTTTATCAGTATCACTGTCGCAGCGACCGCTGATGCTGCTATAAGCAGCGCGCAGATTATCCATGGCAGTGTTGTAACGACCCCGGCTTTACGGTCTGAAGGAATGGCAGGAGATAAAATATTACTGATCGCTTCCGAAGCAGGTGTCGGTGAAATCTCAGAAGGGGAAGGAGACAAAATATTACTGTTCGTCTCCGGAACAGGTGCCGGAGAAATCTCAGAAGGGGAAGGAGACAAAATATTGCTGTTCGTCTCCGGAATAGGTGCTGGCGAAGTCCCAGAAGAAGAGGATAAATTACCATTATTATTACCATTTCCATCGTCGCTGCCATTGTCATTGCCATTGTTTTCGATTTTTGTAAATGTTGCCATTATGGCATGATTCGCTGTGACTTTTGTAAATATATATGCAGGTACAACGCCTTGGCTAATTCCATCCACGGTGATGGATTCAATGCGATAACCGGTGTTTGGCGTAATAACAAAGGTTTCATCGTGCCCTTCTGCGACGCTCACCGTTCCGGCCGGATTTACAGTGCCGCCGCTGATGGCTTTTGCGGTGATGGTAAACTGCATCTCATCTCGGAATGTTGCCGTAACGGTTACTTTTGCAGCAGGCATTGTAAAGGTGGTAACCGCACTTGCAGCGTCAGTGAACGCCCCTCCGTTATTAGTAATCCAGCGATTAAAGACCTTGCCATCTGGCGCTGCATCCGCTTTGATGCTCACTCGGGCATCCACCTCATACTTACCGCTTCCCGTTCCATTGATTACATCCATGGTGTATACACCAATAGCCTCGGCGGAGTAACCAAGGGTTTCGTAGCCTGTCCCCTTAGCGGGATAATAAATTTTAAAGCCAGCGTGGCAGCCGTTGAAGGCTCCGGTTTCAAGAGACGGAGCTGCAATAGGATTAAAAATGGCGGAGTTGAGCTGTCCGCAGCCATAAAATGCACCAGCCCCGATAGAAATCACCTTGGCAGGGATCGTTACTGTTGCCAGGGACGTACAATATCTGAATGCGTAACTCCCAATGGAATCAACGTTATTGGAAATGGTGACGGTTAGCAGCGATGAGCATCCTTCAAAAGCACGGCTTCCTATGGAAGTTACATTCTCGGGAATTAAAATCGTGTTCAGCGAGGCGCATCCTTCAAAAGCTTCATCCGCAATGTTACTCGCTCCGCTTTCAATGATTATTGAAAGCACGGAGCTTTTTACTATCGTGCTGCTTCTCCAGTTTGCCATTCCGCTGTCACTGGATATCGTCAATGTACCGCTTTCCGTATCAAAATAATAGCCATCTCCCATAACAGGGGCCTTGTCGGTCACAGCCGGATAATCAAGGCTTCCATAGCCTGTGCCGCCGACTGAATAGTATATTTTAAAGCTTGTGTGGCAGTTGTCAAATACGTTCGTACCAAGAATCGGTGCAGCGATCCCTTCAAAAGATGCCGCATAAAGCTTTGAGCAATTTTTGAAAGCACTATTTTTAATAGAAGCCACTTGGCTTGGAATAGTAACAGACGATAAGGCGCATCCGTCGAATGCACTTGATTCAATTGAAGTGATGCTGTCCGGAATATCAATTGAAGCCAGTCCGGAATCAGAAAATGCAATGATCGGAATATTGGTCAATTGGCAGCCTGCTTCGAATGTGACGGAGGTGAGCTTCGAACAATAACAAAATGCGCCTTGTCCCATTAATAAAACACTGTTCGGAATAGTCATTGAGCTTATGCCGGTGTTCGCCAGCGCCTCGCACCCAATGGTGGTGACACCGTCCGGAATAGAGATCGCCGCCAGCTTGACACAGTTGAAGAAAGCCTCGTCTCCGATTGATGTCAAGGAGCCGGGCAGGACGATTCCTGTCAAAGAATGACACCCGTCAAATGCATATTTCCCGATATGTGTAACGCCATCTGGAACTGAAATGGAAGTCAGAGAAATACAATCTTTAAAAGTGTTGTCCAAAATAAGCGTGACCCCGCTTTGAATGATCCCTGTTTTCACCGCATCTTTTGCAATACTGCTATTTCTCCAATTTGTTGTGCCGTCATTGCTTGCAATGGTCAGCGTGCCGCTTGTGGAATCAAAGGAATAGCCTTCGGTCGACAGCGTCACATCAATCGCCTCAGCCGTATAACCAAGTCCCGTATACCCTGTGCCGCTGATCGGATAGTAGATTTTAAAATCTTCAGCGCAGTTGCCAAACGCAGAGCTTCCAACTGTGGGTGCGGTTATCCCCATAAAGGTGGCATTGATAAGCTTTGAACAACCAAAAAATACGCGGCGCTCAATCGTCGCTACGGTGCTGGGGAGGATGACTGTTGTAAGGGATGTACAGCCAGTAAACGCACTATATCTGAGACGGGATACGCCATTTGGTATGGTGATCGCTCCTAGAGAAGTGCAGCCATTGAACGCATAATCCTTGATTACGGATAGCCCGGCCGGAAGAGTGACAGACGACAACACTGTACACTCAGAAAATGCGCTGTCAAGAATGTTTTGTACGCCGTCTCCAATCACCACTGTCTTAACGACACTCTTGTTAAAATTGCTGTCGCTTTTCCAGTTTGTCGTGCCGCTGTCACTTGATACAGTCAATGTATCGGTGTTCGGATTAAATGTATATCCGTTGCCGGTGACAATATCAAGCGCCATACTGACCCCCTCGGCGGTATAGCCGAGACTTGTGTATCCTGCGCCGCCCAACGGATAGTTGATTTTAAAGCCGGCATATTTCGAGAATACGTTCGCTCCAAAAGCAGGCGCAGCCGTCCTCTGGAACGTGGCGCTTAATAGTTTTGGACACATATAGAATGCCATAGCGTCAATTTTACTTACACTGCTCGGGACTGTAACTGCTGTGAGGGCTCCGCATCTGCGGAATGCGCCATACTTTAAGCGTGTCACACCGTATGGTATGTTAACCGTCTGTAAAGAGCTGCAGTTATAAAAGGAATATTCCCCGATCAATGTCAGACCGGACGGAAGCGTGGCCGCTGTCAGTGCAGTACAGGCATTAAACGCATTATCCGATATATTCAGCACACCGCTATGTACAACAACAGTAATCACATCGGTTTTTGCGATGCCGGGGTCGCTTCTCCAGTTTGCTGTTCCGCTGTCAGTAGAAATAGTCAGCATACCGCTGGCAGAGTCAAAGGAATATCCATTCCCTGTGATCAGTGTGGCGATATCGCCTTCTGAGGATACAAATGCGCGATATGGAGAAAAACACAATCCGATTATAATGAACAACGCCAGAATACGGATTGTCAGAGATTTGAACCGGATTAAGCAAATCCCGTCAGAACGGTTGATTCTCCCTTTCAAATAGGTCACCTCTTTTTTATTTGCAAGATCTGTCTTGCCAGATATATAATACAACGTAGTTATTCTACTCTTGCTTTTTAAGCATTGTAATTGTACCAAGGTACAGTTTTTCCATATAAAAACAGCTTCTTCCATTATTTATGGCGAAGCTGCTTTTCCCTCGTAGCTTTTACAAAATGACTATTCTA
>CAZJXH010000003.1:9796-36039 GCA_964549475.1 uncultured Oscillospiraceae bacterium | reverse complement strand
AATAGAACCGGGTCCAATGCCTACCTTTATGCCGTCTGCAAATTTTACAAGTTCAATGTTGTCATTTGGAGACCATTTCACAAACTTGAATGCGCCGGTGCCGATGGGAGTCTGTTTCAAGGTGGTTTCCGTTCCTTTTTTTATGATTTTCAGCATTGTACAGTCATCCAGGAAGGTATTGCTGATTTTCTTCAACGAAATCTTGACCGTTAACGGATCCACCACGTCGATTTTGTCGATGTCGCTGAAGAATGTGCCCAGCCATGAAGCAAGTGCTGCATTCTGTGTGTACTCAAAGGAGAACTTGACATCTTCTGCTGTCAGCGCCGCTCCATTGTGGAATTTCACCCCGCTGCGCAGTTTGAAAATATAGGTAAGGGAATCCGGGTTTTCATAAGATTCAGCCAGATCCATCACATATTCCATTTTTTCGCCGATGTGAAGAAGGGATTCATAGCAGTTGTACCCTAATGTCTTGATAAAAGTGAGTGTCTGGTTGGTGAAAGGATCAAAGTTGTCGATATCACTGCTTACAGAGAAAACCAGCGTATCACTAGCGGATATTTTGGAAGATGAGGATGATTCTGATTTTCCTGTTGTTGTACCACAAGATGCAATGGATAGTGCAAGGCAAAGTACAACGGCCATAGAGAATAGTTTCCGGATAAATTTCTTTTTCATTTTACTCCTCCTATAAATTTTTCTCCTGGAAGATCGAATTTCTTTCAGGGATTATTTTAAAGATGAGACTTCATGATCCCATCATTTAAATCATACTCAGAAGCTTTTAGCGATAAAATCTTGATTCTTCCAGGGCAATCGCTTACGAAAAGAAATGGAGCATGGGGACACGGCAGGTTGTGTAATAACTCAGGCTGCAACATGGGTGCAACATGGGGACGGTTCTTATGTTGCATTTTATTTCGTTTATGCAACACAAGAACCGTCCCCATGTTGCACAAGAACCGTCCCCATGTTGCATTCCACTCATTTTCCATCTGTTATTAATCCATTTCTTTTCATAAGCGATTGTCCTGTGATTCTTCCTGCTAAAATAATATTGGTCCGGCTTTTGGTTAGAATATCCTGGAACGGTTATCACATATCCTTGTTCGCTACCCCGTTCTTCCAGCTGCCGAAAGGCCTGGCGATCACTTCGCTCACAAAGCAGGTGCCCGGGAACAGCCGCATGATCGAGGCCGGACATTCCATGGAGATCGGCCCGTACAGCTCGATTCGGGAAATCATCCGCTGCCAGCTGTCTCCGCCCAGGAAGGTGATGCCATGCATCTCGAAACGGTATCTTGCGTTGGCGATATCCCGCGGTCCGATGGTGGCGGCCCTTGGCGGCACCGCCCATACATCGCCGGATGCGCCCATCGGCGAAAACAGCGAATTTTCACAAACGGTCAGCGGATGCTGGGTGACAAGCCGCGATCCAAGCTTCAGGAAGTCTTTCATTGTCGGGGCCTGGAATTCCGGAACAAGCGGATCAATGAACGCTGTATGCCCCGGCCATCCGGTTGCGGTGTATACCACATCCGCGCCGCCTTTGCCGCACTCTTCGATCTGGCTGGAATAATCGTTGACATTGCTGTTGTTGATTGTATGCCAGTGAGAGATATCCGGACGCAGATCCTTGCGGATATTCATATAAAAATGGTTGACAAACGAATAGCCAAGCCCTGCGCCATACGTCAGCGGAGCAACATTGCCGTCCTCGTCCGCCCATTCGTCCATGGCGAATGCATGGACATTCCGGCAGTTCACGTTATAGCGGTTGATCATCTCTGCGATGGAAGAATACGCGTCCGCCCACTGATTGGGGAAAATCATCGTCAGCGGGGTATTGTTGATATCACTGTCGCAGATTCTTTTGAATACATCCATCACGAACAGCATAGTTGTATCCAGGACAACCTTCACACTATATCCATTTTCGTTTGTGTACTCCATGTCCTCGCGCCGTATGTTCCGAACTCGCTCTAGCATCGCCACATCTCTCGATGGCAGCCAGGATGCCGGTTTGAAATCAAATTCTCTTTTCATTTTCTACCTCCAAATTTATTGATGCTATCCCACAGTAGCGGATTAAAAACAGGATCATTGCTTTTGTATGATGTAAAAACTGCTCGCACTCGACATACTCATCCGGCTGGTGTGCGCCGCCATACAGGGAGAAATCCCGGAGAATCCCGAAATTAAAGCTTTCCTCGCTTCCATACGGCAAGAAAAGCGAGAGGTCCGAAAGGCAGGAGCCGGTTGTTTTTATCTTCATACCGGAAGTCTCCCCAGCCGCTTTTCTCATTGTGGAAACAGCGCCGGTCAGATCCTTTGTTTCGTGATATCCAAAGAACCGGGTCGTTGGTTTGAAACCGCTGACAGTCAGGTCATGTTTCATAAAGTAGGGCGATAACTTTTCCAGAATTTCTATCAGTTCTTTTTCAATCTGTTCTTTTTTACTTGTAGTATAAATAACAAAGTTCAAAAAACCGGTGTCGAGGTTGCTGCCAAAATTACCGCAAGTGAATTCCATGAGCCGGTATGCGCTTCGTTCCATGTCGGTGCCCTTGTAAAGCGGATTGCCATGCAGTTCTGCTTTTCTGCGTTTTCCGAGTTTTTCCACTTCGCTTTTGATTTTAAACAAAGCGTTTGTAACCGGCGCCGCCGAATCGGTCATAAAGTTGGTCTTGACGTCGATGCGATATCCGCCGCCACCCAGGCTTGCAACCCACATTTCGTAGTTTCCGCCGTCAAGGTTCGCGATCACCTTGCAAGGGTATTTCAGGCATGCTGCAAGCGCACCGTCTCCACCGCCATACTCTTCATCGATATAGGATGTGAGTACAACGGTTTTTTTTAATTTGATACCACATGCTTGCAAGACTTTTAATGCGAAATAGCTTCCTGCGATGCCGAACTTATTATCCCCCGCGCCAAGTCCATAGATTCTGCCTTCTTTCATTTCACCGCCAAATGGATCCACCGTCCATTTCGCCCGATCCCCGACCGGCATCGTGTCGATATGAGCAGCAAGCATGACATCGAAGTCTTTGCTCTCCCCATAAAGCACCCCGCTGACATTCGGCCGGTCCGCAAGGCCGCGTCCGGCAAGATAGCCCGGGTGCACGGTGATCCCCTCTATTTCATCCGGTGAGTACATCTGCGTTTCCAGACCAAGATCCAGATAGAGTGTTTTAATATAGGCCGCACAGTCTTTTTCCCGGCCGCTGGTAATAAAGTTCTGGCTATCGAATTTCAGAAGATCGGTCAGGAGGGAAAACAGCTCCCCTTGATGCTGATCCGCATATTGCATTAATTTTTTCTCAATACTATTCATTCTTCGTCTCTTTCGTCTTTTTCATCTTTTTTGTTTCTTTCGTTTCTTGATTTAATTCTTTTTATTTTTAAATTTTTAATTTTTTATTCTTCAGTAATTACAACTCTTGCGGGAGCGCAGCTTGTGCGAACCGCTTTGAGAGGCAGTGCGGTCAATCGGCAGCGTGGCGCGGTCACGGATTCCAGATTGACAAGCGGACCGACCATCAGCACATCCGCAGCATAGAAATCCGGGAAAAAGCCTTCCGGCTTTTCCAGATTTTCCCATCTTGCAGAATCCCCGCCCAGGATGGATGGTTTTTTGGCAAGCAGCCAGTCCATTGCGGCCTTGGTAATATACGGGCTGCCATTCAGATAATCCGGGTCCATCCAGTATCCGCCCCAGCCAGTTCCGATCAGAATCGCATCCCCTTCCTTTATCTGCTTTGCATTGGGGCAGGCTTCCAGCTCGGCGACGGTGATGGCATGACGGGATTTTGACATATCTTTCTTTATCATTCCAATGTTCAATACAACACAAGGAACATCCACCATTTTTTCGACAGGAACATCAATCAGCAGGTAGGTGCATGGATTGTCATTGCCGTAATAATGCGCCGGTGTTTCCAGATAGGTGCCGGATTGGGAATGCAGCCCTTCGAATATCTCGCAGTAAACCGGACCTTTCACCCATGGCACCGGCGGCAGGGGGTTGATATGAAGCACTGGGAAAGGCGGTTCGTAATTCCACATTCCCTCCTGGATAATTCCTGTTGCGTCAATTATTTTTTTCATTCAAGTCACTCCTCTTCTATTTTTATTTTTCATATTTTTTATCAACATATTTTTCACTAAAATGATGGCAGGATACAAAATGGCCCGGTTCGGCTTCCACTAGGCGGGGAACCTTGCAATCGCAGTCTTCTCCGCATTCATAGCAGCGCGTATGGAAACGGCATCCGGAAGGGGGATTGGCGGGACTTGGAATATCGCCCTCCAGAAGAATGCGGTTTCGGTGCTGCGCCGGATCCGGAATCGGAATTGATGAGACCAGTGCTTTCGTATAAGGGTGCAGGGGATTGTCAAAAATTTGTTTTTTATCGGCGATTTCCACAATCACCCCGAGATACATCACCGCAATTCGGTCACAGATGTGTTTCACGACCGCCAGGTTGTGCGATATAAAAAGGTAGGTCAACCCGAATTCTGATTTCAAATCGTCAAGAAGATTCAATACCTGAGCCTGCACCGAAACATCAAGCGCGGATACCGCCTCATCGCAGACAATGAAATCCGGACGCAGTACCAGAGCTCTTGCGATACCGATCCGCTGCTGCTGGCCGCCTGAAAACTCATGTGGATACCGGTCTCCTGCGGCAGGATCAAGTCCAACCGTCGTTAAGATATCGTTGACCAGGCCCTGCCTGATTTTTTTGTTCTGGACCTTATGGAATTTCAATGGTTCTTCCACAATCTGTCGGATTTTCAGTTTTGGATTAAGCGATGCGAATGGATCCTGAAAAATAATCTGCATCCGGCGCCGGAGCTTGAACAGGTCCTTGGAACCCATCGAAAAAATGTTGTTTCCCTCAAATGAGACCGTCCCCTCCGTAGCATTCAGCAGGTTCAGAATAACCCTTCCAGTTGTGGATTTGCCGCAGCCGGACTCGCCGACAAGGCCCAGGGTCTCCCCTTTATAAATATCGAAACTGATGTCATCAATCGCCTTTATATATTTTGGTTGAAATCCTTCTGTGAATGGAAAATATTTTTTAATGTTTTTTACGCTGATCAGAACAGGGCCGCATGCTCTGCCGTTTCCTTTTTCGCTTTCTCTGTCACTCATCTTGTCCACCTCCGTAAAGGAAGCACCGTACTGTGTGGCCTTCCGAAATCGTTGTTATTTCCGGTATGGATTTCTGGCAGCGCTCTGTGCAGGAGGCACAGCGCTCTGCGAAACGGCAGCCGTCCGGCAGATTGGTCAGAGAAGGGACCGTGCCTTTGATTGTATAGAGTTTTTCTACCTCTTCATTGATTTTCGGAATCGATTGCATAAGCCCTTTGGTGTATGGATGGCATGGATTCTTAAAAATCTCGGAAACCAGCCCTTCTTCCACAAAATTGCCACAGTACATCACAATCGCCCGGTCGCACATTTCTGCGACAACCCCCAGGTCATGGGTGATCATGACAATGGCTGTACCGATTTCGTCACGCATTGTCTTCATCAATTCAAGAATCTGCGCCTGGATGGTGACATCAAGCGCGGTGGTCGGTTCATCGGCGATCAGGACCGCAGGTCTGCAGCAAAGCGCCATGGCAATCATGACACGCTGTCTCATCCCGCCCGACATGGAATTCGGGTATTCATTGACTCTTTTCTCCGGAAGCGGGATTCCAACTTCGGCCAGGGCGCGGATGGCTTCTGCTTTCGCTTGTTTTTTATTCAGTCCCCGGTGAAGCATCAAGGGTTCCATGATCTGGTCCCCCACTTTGAAAAGCGGATTGAGGCTGGTCATAGGTTCTTGAAAAATCATAGAAATCTTGTTTCCCCGCACAAGCCGCATTTCTTTTTCCGAGAGCTTCAGCAGATCTTCCCCGGACAAAAGAATCTCTCCGCCGGTAATCCTCCCCGGCGGAGAGGGAATGAGACGCAGGATCGAAAGTGCTGTTACGCTTTTACCGCAACCGGATTCACCAACGATACCCAGTATTTCTCCTTTTTTAAGGCAATAGCTCACTTTGTCAACAACTTTTGCCACCCCTTTTCTCGAAAAGAAAGAGGTTTCAAGGTTTTTCACTTCTAAAACGTATTCTGACACGTTCATCCTCCTTATAGTAGGTTCCAGGAATGTTGAATTTCATTCTCTTATTTCAATTTCATTGGATCAAAATAGTCCCTGAGCGCGTCCCCGAAGAAGTTAATGCTGAGAACAACAAGGAAAATGCAGACAGCCGGTGAGAACACATACCATAACGCCTGATCAATATAGAGCTGGGAATAAAACAGCATAGACCCCCAGGCAGGTTCCGGAGGCTGTATCCCCAATCCCATAAAACTCATCCCTGCTTCAATCAGGATTGCGGTTGCTGTCAGGAGTGAAAATTGAACTGTAATTGCAGAAATACAGTTCGGCAGAATGGTTTTAAACAGAATATACATTCGCGAGGCGCCTGCCGCACGATTCGCTTCGACAAATTCCCGCTCTTTCAGGGAAAGCACATTCCCGCGCACAATGCGTGAAAATCGAGGAAAATTAACAATGGCAATGGTCAGGATGAGGCTGGTCGCACTGGACCCGAAGATTGTAATGACAAGAATGGCCAGCAGCATGGCCGGAAAAGATAAAAAGGTATCCAGTATCCGCATGATAATGTTGTCGATCATACCGCCGCGGTATCCGGCGATCAGTCCCAGCGGAATGCCGATCAGTGCGGCAAGGATCGATGAGCCGATGCCGACTGCGATGGTGTTTCTCGATCCGTAGATGATCCGGCTCATCATATCGCGTCCGTACTCGTCGGTTCCCAGCCAGTGAAGTCTGCCCGGCGCCTCCAGAATGTGGTCGAGGTCAAGAGCCAGAGGATCGTACCTTGTCATGAATTGAGGAAAAAGGACCATGGCTAAAACAATGCTTAGAATCACAATAGCAAAAACATTAATAAATTTCACTCGTCTTTTTTTCATTCGGCACCTCAAAAAATGTTTTTTGTGTTCATTCTATTTTATTCAACATCCGTATTCCGATTTACAAAACCTCGCTGTCTATATTTTTTATTTACAAAACTTCGCTGAATACTGCAATGTGTTTTTCTTCAAAAATTCGATTCAGTGAAGCGACATATTCTTTTGTCTGTGGTTCCAGATCGGGCAGCGTATATTTCCCCACACCGCCTCCGCGAAAAATGGTATTGTTGCCGTATTTCGAGCCGGCAAGCTTGTTATAAGGTAAAAGCTCCACTCGTTCGATCTTTCCGGACAATTCCACAAGGATGAAATCCGCAATTTTCTCCATATCCTCCACCGCGTCTGTAAGCCCTGGAATCAAAGGCACCCGGATAATGATTCCCGCTCCCTTGCCGCACAGATATTTCAAATTCTCCAATATCCGCTCATTCCCGGCGCCAGTCAGTTCCGCATGGGCTTTGCTGTCTATTTTTTTAATATCATATAAAAACAGATCCACAAGGGGCTCGATTCTCTTGAAATTCTCGATCGGCACATTGCCGCAGGTATCAATGACCACCGTGATTCCCTCGGATTTCAGCAGCGTCGCGCATGCTGCGATATAATCCGGATAAAGCATGCATTCTCCGCCGGAAAAAGTCACTCCGCCGCCGGAAGTCTCATAATACAGTTTTTCGCGTTTTGCCCTGTTTCTCAATTCTTCCGGAGAAATGGTCCTGCCCATCCATTTCCTTGCGCCGGCTTTGCATGCTTTGATACAGTTCCCGCACAGGGTACAGGCGTCTCTTTCCACAAGCAGGTCTTCGCCGATATTCGCGCAGCTCATCCTGCAGGCGCCGCAGCCAATGCATTTGAGGGGATTATAGGCGATCTGCTGCTCTATTGAAAACGATTCCGGGTTATGGCACCATTTGCATCGAAGAGAACACCCCTTTAAAAAATAGGTTGTCCGTATTCCCGGCCCGTCGTGCACGGCGAATTTTTTCACATCAAATATGAACGGAAGCATCCTCATCCTCTTTCCTGTCCTACCCCGTCGTCTATGACGGAATCAGCATATTCCATTTAAAAATCCAGCACAGACCTCGCAATAATATGATCCTGATAAGCCTCGGGAATCGCGGTAAAGTAGGTCGAAAATCCCCAGATGCGAACAATCAGGTCGCGATAATTCTCCGGATGCTTCTTTGCATCCAGCAGCACGGTGTTGTCCAGTACATTGACTTGCATCTGTTCGCCACCAAGCATGAAGTACGTCTTAATAAGGGATGCGAACTTCGCACGTCCCTCCTGCGTTTTCAGTGCGGATGGATGGAATTTCATATCAAGTACCGCACCGCCTGCACAATTGTTGTAGTTCAACTTCCCGCAGGAGGAGCGGATTCAGGTCGGGCCTTCCTTATCCTCTCCGATTTGAGGAGACAGATTATCCGCATAAAAAGATCTTGCCAGTCTGCCATCCGCAGACGCTCCAAGGTTTTGCGCGATACAGACATAGCCCAGCGCACTGGAAATCCTGGAACGGTAGGGTCCGTCAAATGCGTTCCGGTGTTTCGTCACTTCCCTTGTGTAATAATCCACAATGGATTTTGCAATTTCATCCACCTCGTCACAGTCATTTCCGAATTTTGGAAGCTCGTTCAGGATTCTTTGCCGAAGCTGTTCATGCCCTTCCCAGTTCGATTTCAGGATATCGGTAAACTCCTTAAGAGTAAACTCGTTATCAGTATAAACCAGTTTTTTGATCGCATAAAGAGCATCCGCTGCATTGGAAAGAGAGGAAAGCTGGAAATCCGTTTCCGTATACCGGCATCCCGCGCCGTCAAAATCCCGTCCTTTTTTCATACAATCCTCCATCATGGAAGAGTAGAACGGCGACGGAGAACTCCAGGAACGGTTGCAGTAGCTTGATGTCATATCAATCGCATGTTTCATTTGCACTTTAAACGCGTTGTATAGCTTTTCATATGTATCGAATTGCTCGACTCTTCCTGTACTCAGTCCGAATTTCCCGTCAATCAGTCCGACTGCTGAAGCCGCATTGGGAACGCCAAGAAAATACTGTCCGTTATTGAGTGCCCATTCCAGGGACCTCAAACAGTCGATCATACCCAGATTACGGTTGAAGGAGCGCCCTTGGACAATCAATTCCCAACAGCCTGATGCGCTGTAGTCTCTTGCGTCCTCCAAGGTATAGCACCCCTGCGCCATAAAGGCAGGGATGATCGCATCATCGTTCTCATAAGTTGGAAAGCCCATTCCCAGGCTGTTCAGATAAGCGGCTTTCTGCCAGATCGTTTCCGGTGTGTCTTTATGGATTCGCAGATGGACCTTTGGATCGGTAATGCGTGTGTCGCATTTCGCGTCAAGGATCATATAGGTTATCTCATTCGTTGCGTCATTTCCAGTTTTGATATCGATCCCGCCGATTGTGATCGACTGGCCGGTATCGCTGTTGAATTTTCCATCTTCGCCGTGTGTGCGGTCAATTTCATAATTGAGTTTGATAAAGAAGCATTCCAGAATTTCAAGAGCGAAATCTCTGTTGATCTTCCCGGCCTCCAGGTCTTTTTTGTAAAACGGATATAAAATCTGATCCGTTCTTCCCATCGGGATGAGATAGCCGCCTTCCACCCAGATCAGGAACTGGATGAAATACATCAGCTGAACCGCCTGCCAATAGGTTTTCGGAGCGCCTTTCCGGAGCTGGGCCAGATTCCCGGCCATGATGGCTAATTCCGTCTTGCGTATTTCGGACGATTCATCAAGAATAGCGGCTGAAACCAGATCCTCATACCGTTTTATTAATTTGAGGGCTGCAGAGATTGAAATAATAACCGATTCATAATAATGGATGGACGCTTCATCCGATGCAATGGCCATCTTTGTCCTGGCATCCTCAATCATTGCCGGCAGTCCCATCGGAATAAATTTGTAGTATGCAGGGATGCTGCTGTTCGCAATCCCATACCCTCTATCATCCTGTCCCAGATTATAGCAGTTGTCGAATGCGTTGTTATATCCATGCGTTTCAATGTTTGGATTTCCGGTCTCTTTCTCATACTCCGTTATATAGGAAGGAAGAGTATACAGGGTTTTCCCTCCGACAATCAGCTCTTCTTTCTGTAAAAATACCGGCATTTTTTCCAATGCAAGGTCAAATGCCATGGCTTTCCTTGTTCCGAAGGGAAGTTTCGCTGTTTTTTCATTGAGTATGGATAAATCCAGATTTTCTACGCGGTAGTCAACATGCGTTTTCGCAAAGAGCAATTTTCGCAGGTTGTCGATTCGTTCGGTCATATTTTGTCCCCTCCGTAAGCTATATTATTTAATGATTAAATTATATATCCAAAGGCTTATGATGTCAACGTTTTTGGAGATAAATTTTACTATTTTCTTATTATTTTATCGTTTATTTTTTTATCATTAAATTATGTTATTTATTCAGACGAAATATTGCCTTCAGATTTATACATTTTGCACAAATTGCTCTATTAGCAGAAAGTGTAAAAAAGCCGACAAGTAAAGATTATTCTATTCCCGTTTGACTTTGAGTATAATGACGATTATAATATAGCTATATTATTTTATGATTGTATGAATTGTTCGAAACATGAAAGGATAAGGTACTCCAATGAATCCTGCCGCATTAGCTTCTAAGCAAAAAAACATTGTTGGAATGTTGAACCATATCATCAACTGTGAGGAGGTGTCAAGGCCCGCTCTTGCTGCCGCATTCAATGTCAGCATGGCAACCGTGACCAATATCATCAATAAGCTGATTTCGTATGATCTGGTTTATGAAGGCGGAACGGAAAATCCTGATTTCGGACGCAAAGCCAAGCTGATCCGGTTTAATGCCAAGTTTTGCTATGTGCTGACCGGTGCGATTATCGACGAGCAGAAAATGCATCTGTTCATATGTGATTTGCTGGGGCATATCATTGACTTTGAAGAAGTCAATATTGATTTCGTGATGACCGCTTCCAACAGCGAAGAGGAAATCGTATCAAAAATAATCCATGCTGTCCTGCGTTTTAAAAACAAGCAGAATCCTGAGATCGAATCAAAGCTCACTGCAGTGGCGCTGAGTATCCCCGGTCTTGTCAACCGTCGCAATTCGACCATCTACGCTCCGTTTTTCAATTGGAAAAGTCTTCCAATTAAAAAGATTTTGCAGGCTGCGGTCAATCTGCCGGTTTATATGGAAAATGTGACTCGTATAAAGGCGATTTATGAAATGAGATATATTAATGAAAAAGAAAAGAATGTGATCTATCTCGCGCTGTCCCCCGGTATTGGAATGGTCAACTTTTTCGACGGGAAAATCATCATGGGCAATAACGGAGTCAGCGGAGAAGCCGGGCACATGTCCCTGGATATCAACGGAGAACAGTGCTATTGCGGAAACCGGGGCTGTTTTGAGCTTTACTGCGGCGAACTGTATCTGATCCGCAAAGGCAAAAAAATACTGGATGAGCGGTCCTGCGATATTCTGACCGATCTTATCGAGAATAAAAAAAAGCCGCTTACACTGCAAACAATGATCGAAGCAAAAGAAGCCGGCAGTCTGAAGCTGTATAAATTGTTTAAAGAAACATCAAAGTATCTGGGCTGCGGGCTGACAAGCCTGATCAACTGCTTCGACCCGGACAGGATCATCATTTCCGGACATCTGGTCGAAATGGACAAGGACACCTTGAAATCAGCCATTGAAGAAGCAAAAGAATGCATTGTGAACAAGTTTTCACGCGATCCCGTCATCAGTCTTGCAAGACTCAATGACAATGATATTCAGAAGGCGCTTTGTGCCTTTGTCCTTGAGAAAATCCTGCCGGACTTCGTTGTCTGAGTGCCTTTTTTTATTTCAGCCAAACAGCAATGTTGGAACCCTGCGGATCGGAAAATCCACAAAGTCCCAACATTTTTTCAAGTCTTGACCGATGTGATAGTGGAGGAGCGACCACCATAAGAAAGGTCAGATTTTAACAACTTCCCATTTCATCAGCTTTGCGAACATTTCAAGCTCCTTGAGATGGTCTCCGTACATGATTGCGGAATGATGGGTTCCGCCGGCAAGGCTGAATTTTTGAAGAAAATCGGCGACAGGCATTTCAGGAGCGAACCATCCATGGATGGATTCACTCATTTTATCCTCTTTCGGAAGATCGATCAGACGGATTTTTGAAAGAATCAATGCAAACCGGTCTCCGGCGCGAGGCGACAGGTTCACAAACACGGCATCCCCGCCTTTGAATCTGCCATAGGCCACTGCCGGGTTGCCTGCATCGGTATACGGAAAATCCTTTTCCACGACATGCGGTTTTTCATCGGAAAGATTCAGGTTCATCTCCCCCATGTGGCTTAGGAAGATGGTGTTGTCCTTCCAGTTCGGACAGAACATTTCCGTAAAGGTCACTTCATTGCTGACGGACATCATGGCGCCAACCAGCGCGGCGGTCAGGACATCCCCTTCTCCCGCATAGCCGATCCCCCTTGCCATGCCTTTGCTTGCCTCCATGAATGGAACGCACGGGATGCCGCAGTCTTTCGTTATATTCAGGAAATTGACGGTCAGGGCGGTAAGCGCTTCCTTCTCGACCCAATTGCGGGTCATCAGGTTGGCGATGGTCGACTGTTTGTAGGTTTCGGCGTTCATGGGCTGGACATCGTATGATTTTTTGTCAAAGGCGATTTCCTTTTGAATGTCCTCCTCCGTGACAGTGGCTTTATAGGAATCATTGTTTTTAAAATCGTAATAGACAACTTCCATCCCGATCTTTGACTTCAGCACGTCAAGCGGGACCGCAAAATCGCCCATGCCTTTGAAAGATCCGCCGATGCTGCCGACTCTGGCGCCGCGCATTGCCGCCGCCATCCCGCAGGCTTTCGCGCACGCTGCGACTCTGTCGGCCACGTCCGATTCGTATAGATGGCCTGTTTCGATAAAAAATTCCTTGCCATGCCGGAGAAGCATATTGCACATATCCTGGACGCCATGGATCCCATGGTTATAGGAGATCTCCTCCGGGTCGGTCGATGCGTCGAACACATAGGCTGGTGTCGTATCAAATACAATCAGCGGGATCCCGGTCGCGGAAATCGCTTCAATCGATTCCAGGGAGGGAGAGTATGCCAGATGGAGCGTGATGATCACATCAACGGCCTTTTCTTCAAACAGCTTTACTGCCGCCCTGAATTCCGGTTCGATCCGGCATACGGGCGCAGAAATGATTTCGAGTCCGCGCGTCTCCAGGACAGTTTTCGCTTCGTGGAGGAATCGCTCCACCCTGGGACGCATTTCCGGTGATGCATCATCATATAATTTAATATATAAAGGCAATAATCCTGCTTTGATTTTTTTCATAAAAATACATCCTTTTCAATTTATTTTTAACCTTTTCATTCACGAAGAGGAATTTTTCGCCCTCAGACGCATTTCCGGCGATGCATCATCTTATCGCTTGATATAATCCGCGTCTCCCCTGCTCTGTCCGGCTCCGCTTTATTTCAATCCCAGAAGTCGGACCGCGTTGTTGCAGAACACATCCTCGATGTCGGATTTTTTCAGGCCGGTCACTCTTGCCGCCTGGCGGAACGCCTCGATTTCCTCATACATAAAGAAGGTAAGACATTTCGCTTCCTCGTCGCTGACTTCTCTCATGTGGCTGTCGGTCGACACATCGCCATAAAGTCCTTTCGGCACCAGATTGATGTATTTTTCATTCTCGCAGATCCTTTTCGTCCTCATCCGGAGGATGGGAAGGTCGCTTCCGAACATAATCCGTTTCGGTCCCACCGCTTCAATGAGTTTGCTGAAAACATAGGAATTCGTATTCGCGCAGAAGTCAAACATCATGTTTTTTGTCTTGGAAAGCATTTCCATGGAATCGCCAAGGTCCTCATTGCAGTAAGCTCTGCCGACATGGGCGATGATCAGCTTGAGTGCCGGGTATTTCTGTTCGATCTCAAGCATCTGGAACAGGTTCACCGGGTCTTTCAGGCGTCCCGGACGGGGGATGTGCAGCATGACAACCCATCCTCTCCGATTCAGGACTTCCAGATGATGGTGCGGAAGGAAATCAAATATACGGATCTCATTTTCTGGAATATAGTTGGGCGAGTAATTGAGATAGACTTTGCAGCCAAGGAAGTTTCCGTCCTCGATTCCTTTTTCGAACTCTTCCGCGCTCATGTCGGGGCTAGAAAGGAAAAGGGAGGGTAGATCGTGTTTTTTCGCCTGTTCCGCCACATAGGCATTGCATTTGTGGATGTCATAGTCCTGGGAGGGTTGTCCAAACAGCAGCGGGGTGACCTTCTTGTCCGGGAACATCAGCCGGTAAGTCTCCTGCAGGTCCTCGACAGAATTGTCCCTGGCCACCATGGATGGCCATAGAACCGCCCGGACAGGGGCGTTGTTTCCTCTGATCTTGAATTGGTCCAGCCATACATGGGTATGGATGTCGATCATCTTCTCCGGCAGGAATCCCTGCAGATTGTTCTTATAAAAATCTTTGTCCACTTGTTTCATTTCAAATAAATCGTTCATTTTCTCTTCTTTCTCTTTTCACTTTGTTGCATAAAAAGAATCGGTATGTTCCATTCCTTTTTTGTATTGGTTGTATTTCACTGCATATGCATCGTGCATGGCTTGATGGACGGGGCATATGCTCTCGTCTCCGTTCACTTTCCGGAATCCGTCCGCGTAGCTCTCGAACACACCGGATGCGGCCCCTGCGATGATCGCCGCGCCGATGCATGCGATGTTCGGCTCTTTGAAGCGGATGACTCTGCAGTCCACCGTGTTTGCAATGATGTCCATCCAGAGGTCGCTTTTTGTCGCTCCCCCCATGACACGCAGACTGGTCATGGCGAATCCGAACTTTTTATAGCCTTCGAGCATCTGTTTCACTTCAAAGGCGACGCCCTCCATGACGGCTCTTGCAATATCGTATGAATCATGTTCGAGGGACAGCCCCAGAAGGCTCGCCTTGGTCTTGAAATTCCAGGCGGGGAATCCTCTTCCGCTGAAGCAGGGATAAAAGAACAGATCCTTCGCGCTTTCCAGTCTTCCGGCGGCATTCTCATCGATTGTCTGAAAGGACACGGATTCTAAGACACCGTTATTCAACGTTTTCGGACCCAGCTTTTCCTTGAACCACTCCATCGAAAGGCCTGCCGTCGCCAGAGAAGTAAGCGCTCCCCACATCCCGTCGACAATATGTGATCCGATGGAAATGGCGGTGGCTTCATCGAAATGGGTCTTTTCGGAAATCGCCAGGGCCACCCAGGCCGTTCCGGTTGACAGGATGATGTCCCCGTCGTTCAGAGCCCCCGCACCGGTCGCGGCGCAGTACTGGTCATGTCCTCCGCTGACAAGCAGGGTCTTTTCCTCCAGCCCCAGGATCCTGGAAGCGTCAAGAGTGAGCGTCCCAATCACATCGCCCGACGGAATGATCTCCGGAAGCGTTTCCCTGTCAATCTCCAGATAATCCAGGATGTCTTTGTCCCAGTCTTTGTCCGTCACATTCATGAGCTGTGTCATGCCGGCATTCGTCGGATCGATGGCATATCGTCCGGTCAATTTCATGTTCACATAATCGATTGTGGATAAAAATTTGCAGGTCTTGCGAAATATCTCCGGTTGATTGCGTTTCAGCCATAGAATCTTCACCGCGTTGAGTCCGGATGAAAGCTTCCAGCCAGTCTTGTTATAAAACCACGCATCCTTTCCGGACGCCAGGATCTCATCCCGGATGTCCGCTGCGCGGGAATCCATCCACACCAGCGCGTTGCACAGCGGATGGCCGTTCTCATCCACCGGCACAAGGCTTCCGCCCTGGGACGATATGGAAATCGCCCGGATATTGTGTTTGTCCCTGATGGAATCGATGCATTTCCGGCTGGTCGAAACAAACGCCTTCCACCAGTCCTCTGCGTTCTGATCGACATATCCCTCGCGTGGTGTGATCAATCCGTATCCTTCATAAGCGGTTGAAACAACCGATCCATCCTGATCGACAATCATCGCTTTCGTTCCGGTTGTTCCGACATCCACTCCTAAAACGTACATTTCACAAAAACCTCCCGTTTCCCGTTTCATCTTTTTGTTTTTTGCCGGACGGTTCTCCTGTCCAGGTATTTTGTCCGGCATTTGTCATTTTTCTATACTGATATTTTTCAAACAATTTCATTCTACCATTTTCAATCAGGTATGTCCGTATTCCAGAGTATCATTCGAAACCAAATCCGGTTTGCCGCAGCACGAACCCGCTCCCGGTCAGCCCTTGATGGCTCCGGCGACAACACCGCTGACAAAATACTTCTGCAATGCGATGAAGATGATGATAATGGGGATGCTGACAAGAAACGAGGCGGCGAAAACCAGATCCCATTGATTGAACCGGTTGGATACAAAAGAATATAGCCGATAGACCATCGTAGTCATTCGGGCATTGGAAATCGTGATCAGGCAGACCAGGAGGTCATTCCATATGCCGACTCCACGGATGATGATAATCGTTCCGGTCACCATTTTCAGCAATGGCATATAGATGAACAGATAAGTTTTCCAGACTCCGCATCCATCCACAATGGCCGCTTCACAAAGTTCTCTGGGCAAGCTGCGCATAAATCCGGTATATAGGAATATGACAACAGGCAGCGATGTGGCGACAAAAATCATGGAGGTTCCTAAAAAGCTGTTCAGAAGTCCAATTTTATTCAGCAAGATCACGATGGGGATCATGATTGCCTGGAAAGGAATCGTAATCACTAAAATCGAAACAATATAAGAAAAACGAAGTGCTTTAGAGCCAACCACCGCGACAGCAAATCCCATAAGCGAACCAAACACAATCATGATCGCAAGGCTCATGAGAAAGACGATGATATTGTTCATCAAAGCCTGAGGATAATCCAGCAGATTGAACGCTTTAATGATCCCATCAAAATTCAATGTGCTGAAGACAACCGAAAGAGGATGGGTAAGGATCTCGTCCCTGGGCTTAAAAGCATTGATGAATGCGATGACAAGAGGGATGGCGGATAAGAGGGTATAGCACAATAAAAACAGGACAGCCCACGGATGTTTTCGATTGGTGGATGATATTTTTATTTTCATTACGTTTCCACCTCCCTTTTCAACAGAATTTTCAACTCGATAATTGCTACAATAATAGCAATCACCGCAAGGAAGCAAGAAAGTGCGATCGCTTTTCCATACTGATAATTCATAAAATACATCTGATAAATCCAAATGGGAATGGTGGTGCCAAATTTGCCCGGCCCGCCGCCACTGGTCAGTGCAAACGGCAGATCGAAGGTCGCAATGATCGCCATTGTCGTCAAGACCACATTGATTGTAATGGATGGAGCAAGCAGGGGAAGTGTGACATATCTGAATTCCTGGAAGCTATTGGCTCCTTCAATGTTCGAAACTTCGTATAAATCGGTCGGAATGGACATAAGACCGGCATAGTAAATAACAACATAATAACCCAGTGCGAACCAGATGACGGTTATCCCGATCGATGTCATAATTATATTCGGATTCCCAAGCCACTCGGGAATCATTGATTCCGGCATAAAAACAGACAGCACTTTGTTGATTATTCCGTTGGTATAGTTAAAAAGCACTCTCCATATAAATCCAACCACCACCATGGCAAGAAGGCAGGAAAAGTACAGCACCGATTTGACAAAATTCCCGAAAGTCCTTCCTACACGCGCAATCAGCACAGAAATCAAAATGGCAAGGCTGTTCAGCCCCACTACATAAATAAGTGCAAGGACAATCGTATTCTTGCACACCAGGCCAAAGTCCGGATCGTTTATAATCGATTTGAAATTATTCAACCCGATAAAGTTCGGGATCAGGCTTGAGACATTATAGTCCGTTAAAGAATATCCCACATTCATCGCCAGTGGCAAAAAGACAAAAACCACTATGGTGAGCATTGCCGGAAGCGCCATCAGCAGGCCGGCCCTTCTCCAGCTTTTTGTGTAAATTCCGCTTGTTTGAGCTGTTTTCATAAAAACCCCCGTTCTGCAAGAAATAAACGAGGGTAGAGCAGTGCTCTACCCTCTTGTATGAATATCAATTATTTTTTTGTACTCATGAACTCTTTTTGAATCGGATTGAGAACGGTTCCTACGTCTGCGGGTTTCTTGGATCCAATCAGGACATCCTGGCCTAACTGTATCATTGCTGTGTAGACAGAGCCCGGGAAGAGTTGGAAGGCAAGAGGAGCGTTCAATGGCAATGCAGCCATTTCGTCAAACACTTTCTGCATTCTGGCATCCACTTTGGTTCCGGAAACTACTGATGTAGAATAGATTGGGATGGTTCCGGTCTGGTTTTGGAATTTCGCATAATTCTCGAATGCGATAAAATTGAAGAAAGCTTCTGCGAGAGGAGATTTTGTATCGGAATCTTTTCCCATACCAAATCCGGTTTCTCCAGCCATGTTTCCGACAACGGTCTTCCCTTTTGCATTCCATGGAGGAATAAACATTCCGACTTTGTCTGTTTTCAGGATATCTCCGGCAGACCACGATCCCTGGTGGGTCATCGCGACTTCGCCATCGACAAACAATCTTACAGATTCTGCATAATCGGTTGACATATAGCCCTTATTCACATAGCCTTTTGTTACAATATCCACGTTTTTCTGGTAAATATCGATCCATTCAGGGGTTGAATAATCATAATTAGAGTATAATGTCTTTTGGACCAGATCTTTGTTGGCTGCATACAGATTGTTGGCGATACCTGCAGAGATAAAAGTATGCCCGAACATGTTGGCGAATCCGCCCGGCCATGACAGAGGAGTAATTCCGGCTTTTTTCAGTGTCTCACAAGTTGCCATGAATTCTTCCCAGTTGGTCGGTACTTTTGTGATATTGGCTTTTGTAAACAGATCTTTGTTATAATACATGAACATCGCCGCTACACCGTAGGAAACGCCGTATTTGACGCCTTTTGGCGAAGTCCATTGGGATTGGATGGCAGCAAGCTGGTTGTCCCATGCTTTTGTTCCGGCAAGGTCCCAGAAATAGCCTTTATCGGCATTGGTATAGTACCATTCTCCGATATCAACGCTGCAGACATCCGGCATGTTCTTCGCTGCGATTCTCGGCTCAAGGTTCTCAGAAGTTGAGTTTCCGCTCATCATTTGAAGATTCACTTTGATTTTTGGATACTTTTCATTGAAGCTTTTCATCATCTGGTCGACAACGGTGGGATAGGAAGACATCCACAGCAAAGCGTCAATCTCACCGCTTAGCTCCACAGTGCTTGCACTGCCACTGGTGGATGCCGCAGTAGAAGATGACGTGCTTGCTGTTCCTGTCGGTTTGCCGCATGCCGCGATCGACAGGGCAAGGCAAAGTACGAGTGTCATAGATAGTAGGTTCCGAATCAGTTTCATTTTCATTTTCACTCCTCCTTGATAATTTTCGTCTTGAAAGATATGATTTCTTTCAAGGTTTATTTTAAGATGGGACTCTGCAATCCCGTCTTTCAAATCTTTACATATCCTTGTTCGCTACCCCGTTCTTCCAGCTGCCGAAAGGCCTGGCGATCACTTCGCTCACAAAGCAGGTGCCCGGGAACAGCCGCATGATCGAGGCCGGACATTCCATGGAGATCGGCCCGTACAGCTCGATTCGGGAAATCATCCGCTGCCAGCTGTCTCCGCCCAGGAAGGTGATGCCATGCATCTCGAAACGGTATCTTGCGTTGGCGATATCCCGCGGTCCGATGGTGGCGGCCCTTGGCGGCACCGCCCATACATCGCCGGATGCGCCCATCGGCGAAAACAGCGAATTTTCACAAACGGTCAGCGGATGCTGGGTGACAAGCCGCGATCCAAGCTTCAGGAAGTCTTTCATTGTCGGGGCCTGGAATTCCGGAACAAGCGGATCAATGAACGCTGTATGCCCCGGCCATCCGGTTGCGGTGTATACCACATCCGCGCCGCCTTTGCCGCACTCTTCGATCTGGCTGGAATAATCGTTGACATTGCTGTTGTTGATTGTATGCCAGTGAGAGATATCCGGACGCAGATCCTTGCGGATATTCATATAAAAATGGTTGACAAACGAATAGCCAAGCCCTGCGCCATACGTCAGCGGAGCAACATTGCCGTCCTCGTCCGCCCATTCGTCCATGGCGAATGCATGGACATTCCGGCAGTTCACGTTATAGCGGTTGATCATCTCTGCGATGGAAGAATACGCGTCCGCCCACTGATTGGGGAAAATCATCGTCAGCGGGGTATTGTTGATATCACTGTCGCAGATTCTTTTGAATACATCCATCACGAACAGCATAGTCGGATCCAGGACAACCTTCACACTATATCCGTTTTCGTTTGTGTACTCCATATCCTCGCGCCGGATGTTTCGAACTCGCTCTAACATCGCCACATCTCTCGATGGCAGCCAGGATGCCGGTTTGAAATTGAATTCCATGTTCATACTTTACCTCCAAATTTATTTAAACTACACCGCAATAGCGGATAAGAAACAATACTAGGGCTTTTGCATGATGCAAAAACTGCTCGCACTCGATATACTCATCTGGCTGGTGCGCACCGCCATACAGGGAGAAATCCCGGAGAATCCCGAAATTAAAACTGGATAAGCTGCCATATTTCAAGAAAACAGAAAGGTCGGACAAGCAAGCTCCACATTGCCGCACCTCTTTTTGCGCCGTCTCTTTCGCCGCTTCTGTCATGATGGCGACAGCCGGATCCTTTTCCTGTGTTTCAAGATAGTCAAAAAATCGGGTGGTCGGTTTGAATCCGGTCGTGGATAACCCGCCCTTCTGCAAAACAGGATTGATCTTCTGGATAATTTCATTTAATTCTTCGTCGATTTGTTTTTTTGACTTGTCTGTATAGATGACAAACATCAGCTTCCCGCTGTCAAGATTGGACCCGAAGCTCCCTGCGGAAAATTGAACAAGGCGGAAGGCGGAACGCTCCATGTCCGATCCGGTGAAAAGCTTGTTGTTGTGCAGTTCTTCCTGTCTGCGCATCCCCATGGACTCGATTTCGGATTTGATGCGGTACATCGCATCAATAACCGGAGACAGCGTATCTGTAATAAAACCGGTTTTTACCTCGATTTCAAAGCCGCCGCCGCCTAGAGCGGCGATCCACATCTCATAATTGCCTCCATCAAGGTTCACGAAAGAATCACAGGGATATTTCAGGCAAGCGCCCAGCGCGCCATCCCCTCCGCCATATTCCTCATCGGCATAAGCAGTCAGGAGCACGGTTTTTTTCAACCGGATACCGCATTCTTTCAAAACTTTCAACGCAAAATAGCTTCCTGCGATGCCGAATTTATTGTCTCCCGCACCAAGTCCGTAAATACGCCCGTCCTTGATCATCCCGCCGAAAGGATCGACGGTCCATTTGGCCGGATCGCCGACAGGCATGGTATCCGTATGGGCTGCAAGCATGATGCGGCTGTCTTCATTCATTCCATGGCAGATGCCGGTCACGTTCGGCCGGTCTTCCATGCCCCTGCCTTGCAGATATCCAGGATGTTCTTTTATACCGGGAATACTGTCCGGAGAATATACATCCGTCTCAAGCCCAAGCTGCTGGTACAGATCCGAGATGTATTTCTGACATTCTTTCTCCCGCCCATATGTAATAAAATTCTGTGTATCAAATTTCAACAGATTGGATAGTAATGAAAAAAGCTCATCTGTATGTTCATCAATATAGGCAAGTACACGTTTCTCAAAATCAATCATTATTATCTCCTCATATTACATCCCATTCAGCGAATATATTATTTGTGAAGACATTGGCAGGTCGTTCCGTTTCATACCCATGATTATCAATTTCTTTTACGCATTCGATGGTAGCTTTGTATTCTGCATCAATTTTGCTTTTGATCCCTATTACTTTTGATTCCTATTCACTTTTGATCCCTATTACTTTTGATTCCTATTCACTTTTGATTCTTGATTATTTTTGATCCCTATTCACTTTTGATCCCTGATTATTTTTAATCTCTGATTATTTTAATTATTAATTAAAATGGAGACCCGATTCTTACAGTTTGAATTTCTTCACCGCTGCCGCAGGATCCATTCCATGTTTCACCACTTCGCAAAGGGCTTTCTGATAGGCTTTCGGATTCGGTCTTTGAAGTGCATTTCTACCGAACACTACACCCTTGGCACCTTGGTCAATTTCATTTTTTGCCAGGATAAGCGAATCCAGCGGGTCATTCGTCGTGCGTCCGCCAAGGCCCAGGATCGGAAGCGGGCAGCCAGTGACAACTTTGTCAAAGTCTCTGGTATGGAAGGTCTTGATCAGGTCGGCACCAAGTTCGGACAGGATTCTGGTGCCTCTCAGCACATTCTCGAACATCGCATCTTCTGAAATATTATCGCTGTCATTCGGGAAGCATTCACCGATGACAGGAATGCCATATTGTCTTGCTTCATTGCACATTTTCCCAAAAAGTTCTACATTTCTTGCATCGTTCTCTTCGTTTCCGGTTTGCAGAGTAAGGGAGATCAGCACGATTTCAGCACCCAGCGCAATCGCATCTTTCACAGAAAAAGCCTGTACTGTCCTGGATTGGGAATACCCCCACTCAAAGCAGAAAACCGTACTCCAGTTTATTCTTACAACCGGAATGGGTGCGCCTTTATAATCAAACGAAGACCCGATCGTCTTCAGCATGCCTGGTGAACAAAGAATAGCATCCACACACGGATCAATATTCGCTGCGGCTACACGGATATCTTCCATGCCCGGTATCGGTCCATCCATGTATCCATGGTCAATCGCTATGACGACCGCATTCTCCCCTTTTGAAAAAAGCCTGTTCATCTTGATATCTTTTCCTGTCATTGTCTTTCTCCTTTATCCTAATTAATTGAGCACAATAATAAAATGACGTTGTTATGAACGAATGTACATATTTTATCACCCATTGAATTGTTTTGTCAAGCTTTTTGATTGAAACAGTCATAATATTTTTGATATCACCCTATTTTGTGACATTTTCAGTTAAAATGTTTGCTTGTTTTTTTAAATACTTTGTTGTATAATATAGAATAAATGCATTAAGATCACGATTAATGGGTTGTAGTACAATGAGGTGCGTAGTTATGAAAAGAAAAGAGTCACGCGAAGAGCAATTGTTAACCACACTTGAAAAACAAGGGAAAGTAACATTGAACGAAGCCATGACAATGTTCAGCGTTTCTGAATCCACGGCCAGAAGACTTCTCGTCAACCTCGAATTGCAAGGGTTGGCTATCCGGAGTTTTGGCGGCATACAGAAATTGCCAAAGAATCCTCCGATTTATTCTTATACCGATTTAGAACAAGAGATGATCGACGAAAAAATAAGAATAGGGCAAACCGCCACTACTCTTGTCAACAGTAATGATGTTATTTTTCTTTCTGGTGGAACTACTGCAATGCAAATGGCGATTTCATTAAAAGAAAAGCTGCAGAAGAAAGAAATCCGCAGCTTAACCGTATTGACAAGCTCACTGGTCATTGTTGAAATCCTTGGAACGTCCTGCAAGCTGATTCTGATCGGTGGAGAGTACCGGCCGCAGCGTCGGGATTTTGCGGGATTCATCGCCGAAAAGCTGATCAAGACCATATCCATCAACAAGTGTTTTCTTGGAGTGGACGGAATCAATATCGAAGATGGTCTGATGTCCTATGATGTTGATACGGCGCGTCTTGATGAGCTGATCATTCAAAGATCCAATATGATTACGGTATTGTGCGATTCATCCAAGTTTTCCAAAACCAGTTTTGTGACCCTTGCACCCATTGATCGCGCAACCAGCGTTGTCACAGACAACGGCCTGTCTCCATATGTTAAAACAGAATTCGAATCCCACGGCATCAAGATGTATATTGTCTGATTCTCAATCGCTATTGTCAATTATCTGATTGCTTTATTGTCTAACTATATAGTTGCCTTGTTGTCTGACCGTTGCATTCATTCTATTCGTATCGTTTTTCTTTCATCTGTCGGTCAATGTCCCGGTTTGCCTGCCGTTGTGCCACAGCATCCCGTTTGTCAAAGTTTTTCTTGCCCTTTGCCAAGCCGACCTCGATTTTGATTCGTCCGTTCTTGAAATAGCTTTTGGTTGGAACCAGTGTAAGTCCTTCCTGTTTTACCACACCGAAAAGTCTCAGGATCTCTTTTTTATGCATTAACAGGCGTCTCGTACGCATGGGGTCCTTATTAAACCGGTTTCCCTGCTCAAAAGGACTGATATGGGTACCGACAAGCCATAATTCGCCGTCTTTGACCATGACATAGCTGTCGCTCAGATTCATCTTGCCTGCCCGGACCGATTTGACTTCTGTTCCGGAGAGTTCGATTCCCGCTTCCATTTTTTCCTCGATGAAATATTCATGAAATGCTTTCCGATTCTCCGCGATTACTTTGATTCCTTTTTCTATTGCCATACTGCTCCTGTTTGTTAATTTGTTTTTGTTTCATTATACCAGAATCTCCTCTTGAAGAAAACGAATAAGGAAACAAATCAGGGCAATCGCTTACGAAAAGAAATTGAGTATGGGTGGAACATGGGTGCAATATGGGGACGGTTCTTGTATTGCATTTCATTTTGCTTATGCAACACAAGAACCGTCCCCATATTGCACCCATCAAAATAGTTTGAATATGCATTTGGATAAAATGTCAAGGGGTCATTTCGTATGTAGTTTATTCATGATTTTTTGCAAGAATACAGTAGTTTTGCACACTGTCCACATAGTTATCCACTTTTTCATATAAAACAGGTCCGTATTGCTAGGGGGTTTCCAATGGTTCGGCTATGTTATCCACAATTCAGTTTTTTTTGTGGATTATTCAATCTATGCATATTCCGTTAAATTTCATGTATTTTAGCATAATTTAAATATACGAATTCTCTTTTTTCGCCAAATTAGTTGATTGATTTTTATGCTATTTTCCAAGTTGATTTTTACTGAAAATATGCAACAAGAAATAAAATGAAAGACATTTTACTTCTTCTTGCATTTCGATAGGCATTGGATTTTTTAAATGAGTGGGACAATTGTTTTGATTATCGCACTATTATTCAATCAAATCCCAGTGAAGGGATCGCGTTGAGATCCATTCCGCTGGTTTTACCGTTTTGATAGGCATAATATCCAGAACAAGCAATCATCGCTGCATTATCCGTACACAAAATCATGGGCGGTACAAAAAACTCCACATGGTCCTGTCCGGCTCTTTTTTTCATTGCGTCACGAAGTGCCCGGTTTGCAGAAACGCCACCGGCCATGCATACTTTTTGAATATGATGATTTATGGCTGCTGTAAAGGTGTGTTCCACCAGAACATCCACTATCGATTGTTGAAAGCTTGCTGTAAAATCAGGATAATTCAATACCTCTTTCAGTGTTTGTCCATTTTTTACGGCCGCCATTTCGACTTTATTTAAATAGTTCAATGCGGCTGTTTTGACTCCGCTGAAGGAAAAATCAAGGGACCCGTCTGAAAATGTCGTTTTAGGAAAAGGGATCGCATATCCGTCTCCTCCCTGCGATGCCTGGTCGATCAAAGGGCCTCCCGGATACCCCAGCCCGCAAGCCCGGGCAATTTTGTCAAACGCCTCGCCTGCAGCATCATCTCTCGTTCTTGCCAGCACTTCATATTTCGTGTAATCCCGTACGATAACAATATGACTGTGCCCGCCTGATGCAACAAGGCATAAAAACGGCGGTTCGAGAGCCGGCGCGGCGATCAGATTGGCGGCGATATGCCCTTCAATGTGATTGACTCCGACAAACGGCTTGTCCGCAACGGCTGCAAGCCCTTTTGCCGCACAAACACCGACCAGCAGTGCGCCGACCAGTCCCGGGCCATAAGTCACCGCAATCAGATCAATGTCATCCAGCGTGCAGTCCGCTTCCCGGAGCGCCTCGTCAATAACCGGCAGAATGGCTTCAACATGCATTCTCGATGCGATTTCCGGAACCACGCCGCCGTATTGCTTGTGAAAGTCTGCCTGGGACGCGATAATGTTGGATAAAACGGACCGACCGTCCGCTACGACGGCCGCCGCGGTTTCATCACAGGATGATTCAATTCCCAGACATAAAAATGGTTTCATTCAATTCAATCTCCAATCCAGTTTTATAAAGCAGAACCCTCATGTTATCCGCGTTATTTACGCAGTTTGCATTATTTGTGTAAT
>CAZJXH010000003.1:0-9786 GCA_964549475.1 uncultured Oscillospiraceae bacterium | reverse complement strand
AATTTATTGGTTTAAGTGGCGCAATTTGTGTTCTTCCCGGAGTTTTGACTTTTTTTGAAATCATTCTGTTTTTATCTATTTTGTTTACATTATGATTACCTTTATTTGTCTTTCTAATTTTACCATAACATCTCTAGAAATAAATGGTATAATATGGATTGCTTGAATTTTCCTGCCTCTAGGCCTTAAGATTGGACGAAATGGAGGATTGTCATGTTCCGCAGAAAAGAGTATAAGATTCAACGGACTTCCCGTCCCCATTCTGCTATTTTTCGTTTTGTCGTCCTTCCATTTATTGTCTTGGCCGTTATCATCGTCGCGCTGGGAATTTATACCTTTTCCAGTGCGAATGCACTCATGCGAATGCCGCCGAAGCAGCTGAATGATTTCACAAACAATATCTTACCGGCTTATTCCATTGCTTCTTTTCGAACCCTTGATGGCCTTACCGCTTTGGAAGGATGGTATTTCCCCTCAAAAACCACCCCTGTCAGCACAGTGATTCTTGTTCATAGCCAAGGGGCCAACCGGCTTCAATTTGATGTGGACACAGCCTCTTTATACGACTTTTTTGTCAATAGGGGATTCAATGTTCTGTCTTTTGATTTACGGCATTCCGGAAATTCCGCCGGGAATTTGTCGACATTCGGATATGCGGAATGGGCAGATGTCGTTGCGGCCATTTCCTATGTCCGCAAGATCAGCACGACGAAAAATGTTTTATTATTTGGTTTCGGCAGCGGAGTCAATGCCTGCATTCTTGCAATGGAGGAGCTTCCCGCGTCCGATCAGGAGCAAGCGGATCCAACCGTCAACAAGTTGAAAGTGGATTTCAACCGTACATATATACGGGGCTTGATTCTGGATTCACCAAGCCTGTCTTCCGATGACTATGTACAGGAGGTTTGCCGCTCATCGATTTTTCTAGGAAAAATGATCGGCCAGTACACCATTCCTTATGCAGTCCGGCTTTCTGCTGAAGCGGGCGACGCCACCAATCTTGCAGCAGTGATTGCAAGAACCCAGCTCCCGATTCATCTGATTTATAAAAAGACTTCGGATCATCTGGCGGATGATAAGACAATTGCATTCATATCCGAGCGGCAGCGGCTTTTCCCTATTCTTACTACCAGTTACGCCATCCCGTCCGAGACGTCCCTGTCCACCTATTCCTATGATATTGATGCCTATCAGAACTCTATCAGCAATTATCTGGCACGCTTTATCAAATGATCTCTTTATTTTTTCTTGATAATATCCCACATAAGAATGACACTTAATATGAAAGCGGCGATATAGCCAAAGAACCCCAGTAACGGTATTCCCAGGACCTTTGGCGTCATATTTGTTGTGCAGATCAGGCTGGATGCCATAAGAATGGCCGCATTGATAATGCACAGAATCAGCTTGTTGACCATTTTATCGACCGCTTTCAACGGTTCTTCGGATCCAATCAGTTCCAGATTCACCTTGGTCTGCCCTTTTAATGTCAATTTCATCAAATCAGAGAGCTGCGCGGGAATTTCGATTGCTTTGGCGCTCGAATAGTATAAACGGTTTCCGGTTTCAAGAAGCTGCTTTTTTAGGTCAAAGTCCTCGATTGCGGCACTTTTGATGTGATTGACCATAATCTGGGCAATGTTGATATCCGGACTCAATTTCAACAGAACTCCTTCAATTGTCATCATTCCGCGGCTAAGCATCGTCAAGCCTTTCGGCATTGTGATTCCGTGGCTTTTGGCGATGGTCAGGAAATCCTGCAGGATACTGCCCAAATCCAGTTCATTCAAATTCCTGGTGGCATATTTTGTCATCATGTCATCCACATCCACATAGAGCTTGGAATGATTGATTTTGCCTTTGTATTCTCCCATTGAAAGAATGATGTTCTGAATTTCAAAAATGTTCCGTTCTGCGATCGCCTTGACGCCGCCTTGCACGAACATCCGGTCTTTCTCGGTTAACTGTCCCATCATTCCAAGATCGATCCATGCGATTTTGCCCTCCCGGATCCGCAGGTTTCCGGGATGGGGGTCCGCCTGGAAAAACGAATCCTCGATGACTTGTTTCACATAGTTTTCCGCCAGTTTCGTTCCTATTTCATTCAGATTATATCCCTGCTCGATTAATTGCTCTGTTTCATCGATTTGGATGCCGTCGATATATTCCATGACAAGCACCCGCGGGGTGGTGTATTTATGCTCGATATCCGGACATTCCACATAATTGATGTCTTTATTCAGTTCCGCGAATTTCACTGCGTTGTTCGCTTCGATCAGGAAATCCATTTCCTGCTGCGTCACGGTCCACATTTCATCCAAAACCCGGTGAAAATCAATTGTATCCCCTGTTCCCCCGGCAAACTTCAACAAGCTTGATGCCTTGCGTAACAGGGTGATGTCCTTTGCCATCACGCTTTGGATTCCTTTGCGCTGAACCTTTACAACGACTCGTTTGCCATTTTTCAAGGTAGCCATATGAACCTGGGCAATGGAAGCAGAGCCCAGCGGAGCGGTCTCAAAGGTTTCGAATATCTCATGGTAATCCACGCAATATTCTTCTTCAATGGTCTCAATAATTTCCTCGATGGGAACCGGTTTGACATCGGTGCGGAGTTTGACAAGCTCTTCACAGTATTCCAGAGGCAGGATGTCCTGGCGCATCGACATGATTTGACCAATTTTAACAAAGGTTGGTCCGATATCTTCCAGAATCAACCTCAATTTTTCCGGAGTCAGTCCTTTGACAATTTCATGTTTGGCAAGAACTTCCAAAATCTCCAATAAACGATTTTTATTTTCGCTTTTTGGAAGTTCCTGAGAGCTGGATCGATCACTCTTCTTTCTTTGCTTTCTTAACACGCTCTTTCTCCAATTCAACAAGCTTTGCTTTGATCGCGTCCAGATCCTCTTTGCTCATCTTTTCGAGATTTGACAGGACATCGGCTGCAGAAGGCTCTTCCGTTTTGACTACGGTGACGGTGACATGTTCTTTGAGCACATCATTCACTTTTTCTTTCATCTTCCGCGTAAGTTCTTCATTCATCACTTTACCTTCCGCTACCGTGATCTCTCCTTTTTTGACCAGCTCGTCAATGATTTCTTTCGATTTCTCGGCTGTGACGGCAACAGCGCCAATCCCAGCCAGTACAAGGTTTTTGAGTTCTTCTCCCAAATCAAATGCCATATCCATCTTCTCCTTTCCATTTCCTGCTTTCGCGCTTGATTCTTCGATCCCTTATCAGGCGTCGCAGGATGGATTCTCATCCGCGTTCTTTGTTTCATCTTATTACTATTTTATTGATTTGTTCCCTTGATCCTCCCTATATTATACCACTTTTAAAATGACTTTTTAACCCGCTTTTACTCGAATCAAGGGAGACGGTTCTTATGAAACATGGGGGAAACATGGGGACGGTTCTTATGTTGCATTTTATTCCGATTATGCAACATAAGAACCGTCCCCATGTTTCATTTGTATGAGCTGATGAATAAATCGTTTAGGATCGTGTTTTTTTATTATTTATAATATTTTTTTATTATTCTATTGACAATAGTGTGTGGCATACAGTATAATTAAATTACAAACTGATGGAGATGAATAAAAGAATCAAGGAGGTGATATCATGGGTTTGCAAGACGATATCCTAAGCGGGCTGGTTTTGGAATTGAGACGCGGAACAATCGTGCTGAGTGTTTTAAGCCAATTATATGAACCGCAATACGGGTATTCCCTGGTTCAAAATTTGGAAACGAAGGGGATGATTCTGGATGCCGGAACCTTGTACCCGCTATTGCGCAGATTGGAGAAGCAGGATCTGCTAATCAGTGAATGGGAGACGGCCGGAGCCAAACCAAGAAAATACTATGTTTTAAGTGACAGTGGAAAACAAATGATTCAATTATTATGGAAAGAATGGAATTCGATCGTTCAAAGCATGGAAAAAATGAGAGTCGAACAAGAAGAAGGAGGAGAAAATGAAAGTGGAAACGCAAAGCAGCAATAAACCGGCAGAACAAATCGACCGCTATGTGTACGAGGTGACAAGAAGGCTTCCCGAGAAGCAACGGAAAGACATCAATCAGGAGCTTCATTCTCTGATTGAAGACATGGTCCAGGACCGATTTCCAGAAAAGGAGCTCACTGTCGAGGATATCAACATCGTTTTGAAGCAGCTCGGAAATCCCCTGGAACTCGCCGACAAATATCGTGAAAAACAGCGATATTTAATAGGACCCGAATATTATGATCTCTATTTTTTCATTCTTAAAATTGTTTTATCGGCGGTTTTGTTCGGCATAGTGGTTGCAATGATCGTCGGAAATCTGGTCACGCCGCCTGCAAATATTTCAAAAGTTGTCACAGATGTCCTATCTGCGGCTTTCGGCGGAATATTCCAGGCCTTTGCATGGGTGACGGTCATCTTTGCGGTGTTGAGCCGATATGGAGAGTCTATATCCGGGGTCCATTCCTTTAAAGCTGAAATGGCAAAATCCAAGGAATGGGATCCGTCCTGTCTGCCCGAAGTCCCCGCCCAGAAAGCCAGAATCAAAAAATCCGAACCGATTGTCGGGATTGTATTGAGCGTATTATTCCTGATTTTTGTCAACTCCGCGATTCAAGTGGTCGGTGTCATATTCATCACAGGAGATGGCACAAGAATAATCCCTATTTTCGATCCCGCTGCAATTCGGGAATTTCTCGCTCTTATCAATGTTATCCTGATCCTTGGTGTGGTAAAGGAATTGATCCGTCTTTTTGTTGGGAAATACACGTTGCAGTTAAGCTTGGGCATTTTTGTCTTAAGTGCCATTTCCTTGGTCCTGACCATTCTGGTTTTTACAAATCCCGAAATATGGAACCACAACTTTGTTTCAGAACTCAATTCCGTCTTTGCAGCAAAATCGCCTGAAATTTTTAATCGTACGGATTTCTGGACGATTGTCTATCGGTGCTTTATTGGTATTGCAATATTTGGTTTTGCGGTTGAAACATTATCGAATTTCACCAAATCCATTCGTTACCGGGTGGCTCCGTATATTTCAAATACTTGATTTTCAATCATCCGGTTACTTGACTGTTCCATAGGGCCAGGACAGGATGCCGCCCATATCGTAAATACCGGTGTATCCAAGAGCGACAAGCTGTTTTGCCGCTTTTTGGCTTCTCGCGCCGGAACGGCAGTAGACAATGATTACAGTATTTTTATCCGGTAATTTGGTGGTAGCCTGTGCAGCGATGTCATCAAGCGGAAGGAGAATGCTCCCGGCGATTCTCCCCTGGTCGTATTCCTCCCGTGTTCTGACATCAGCCAGGATAACCGCTTTATCCGCGTCCATCCATTCTTTGGCCTCGGAGGGTGAAATCTTGTGATAGACCGCTGTGACAACAGTACTTGTCTTATCATCTGTATGATTGGCCTTTTTCTTTGCGGCAAAATATGCAAGCGGCGGAAGAGCCGCGATTATGACAAACAGAATCGCAATGCCGATTTTTACTCCTAAACTCATGTTCCAGTCTCCTTCTGAAACGTCCCTTGGCAGCCGTTGGCTTTTTGATGGCGGGCTTTCCATAAGAACGGTCTTGTCCAATATACCACATTGATCCGTTTCTCCCTGTGGATTATGTTACGAAAAGCATGGATTGATCGGAAAACAGCAAAAATAGGATTGATCCATTTTGTATTGCATTGTTTCATCTTTGCTTTTATTCTTATTCTTATTCTTATTTCTGTTTTTTTCTTTATTCTTGTCTTTGCTCGATCTCTTTTTTGTTTGGTTTAGGGTTCTGGTTTTCCTTCCTGGGAAGGATTGGCCCGATCATCGTCCTCTTCTGTATCCGCTTTTTGGATACCGGTATCCTTGCTTTCTGCGCGGTCGCTGATGATCTCCGCATCTGCCTTATCTATGCTCTCGATGTCGATTCTTTGGATATCGGACGAAGAATCCGGCAGTTCCTGGGCAATTTGTACTTTTCGGACCAAGATCCTGCTTTTGGCACGCTGTCTGAAAGTACGGTATGCATTCGATCGGACAATACGGGGCAGCAGAATCAAATAGAGCAGGAGAAGAATCAAACAGATGAAAAATACAAGAATTCCAGGAATAAGCCCCGGTGTCATATAATTGAAGCGGATCACGTTGTCTCCTGCTTTCACTGCAACCGACATGAAGCCGACATTGGTCTTGATGATCTCTGCTGTTTCCCCATTGACTGTGGCGGTCCATCCCGGTTCATAAGGAACAGAATAAAAGACGAGAGTGTCCTTTTCTGTAATGATTTTCGAGTCAAAACCAAGATTGTCCCGCGCAAAATAATAAGCTGCTCCCTCCCGTCTTTCTCTGCAGTCAGCAGACAGCGCCTCTTCGTCCGAATAAATCGAAATGTCACCGTCGTATTTCTCAAAAAGGCCGGCATACTTCGATTCTTCCTCTTTATCGAGTACAACCGCTTTTAGCAGAATCCGTTCCCTGCTGTCCGTCGACGCCTTGAGCCACTCCTCTTTTGAAATATACTTATCGTATGTGAATCCATAAGGTATATAATTCGTATTTTCCCAGATTCCGAAATTGTTCTGTGTGTCGATCTTCGTAAATCCCGGTGCACTGACAGTTTCGGCGTTATCCCCGTCAAAAAGATATTTGACAGATAAAAACGACCGCAATGCGATGTGTTCCAATTTTGGTCTTGATGCGACATTTCGTTCCACACCAACCAATGGGTAGAATTCGACGATAGATCCCGGCACGATGCTGTGAAAGGCTTGAATGGTCGGGATCTTCCAGAACATTCCCGAGTTTTCCTCTCCGTTGAGCACATCGATTCGAATGTTGTCCAAATCCGGAAGATCGAATTTTTCACGGCCCTTGATATTCCGTTCCACATAAGCAGTGGCATCCCCGATCCCGCTGAATCGTCCCAGTATCATGTTGAAATTCGAATAACCCGTTATAATGACACATAGAATGACTACTGACGCAGTAGCGAAATGCTTTGAGGACCTCTTTAAAATAAAAATCAGGAAATACACTGCAACCAGGCAAAGCATGGCGATTCCATAATAAGCCCAAACCCTGTCGGGATAGGCTGCGAGTGTTTTCTTCGTATCGGGATTGACAATCAATGCGACCGGCACCGCAATGGCTGTCGTCAGAACCGCAGTCCAGAACAATCCGACTTTGAACTCCGATTCCGTACAGTCCTCCAGCGCTTTCGCTGTAGAAAGGGCAAGCATCAGGACCAGCATATAGAACCAGCGGGTGTAGAAGCTGTTGCTGAGCAATTGGAAAGAAGCATTCAGCGCAGGGATGAAAGCCATGACGCACAATGCGATGATGATCCGTCCAAGCCAGTCTTTCTTTGGCTTTTTGATCCATGCGAACGCGCCTGCCATTCCAAACAAAGGAAGCCAGGCGGTCACAGAGGACCACTTTGCCCCCGCATCCGGGAAAAAGGCAAGCTGGGACGGAATTTCCGGAGGAAAAAAGAATGCCTGCAGAATCTGTAAAGGCCGCTGCAATTCATAATAATAAATCAGCGCCCATCCGTTCAGCTTGGTTCCCGCCCTGGGCAGCTGCAGTGTTGTCAGAACGGCCGGAAACACCAGAAATGCCGCCAGTCCGAATCCAATCGCCGATTCAAAAGCAAGTCCGACAAATTTTTTCATCGTAAAATTCGGCCATGCGCCATGGTACATTCGTACATAAAAGTAAATAATGATAAAAACCACTTCGGCAACGAAAAAATAGTAGTTGCACATTGCATTGATAAAAACGGTAATGGCAAAAATTCCTTTCCGGTCTTTCTCCATATACTCTTCCAGACCAACCAGCAGCAGCGGAAAGAGGGCGATGACGTCATTGAAGTGATTAAAGAAAACATTATAAAGCGAGAAGCTGGAAAAAGCATACATCAAGGCGGCCAGCAGAGCATAATTCTTATTTTTGACGAATCGGACAATGAACGCATAGGAGGTCATTCCAGAAACAGCAAATTTCAAGCATAGAACCCATGGGATCGCGATCGGAACAATGGAACTCGGCAGAATAAGCTGAAGCCAGAAAAAAGGGCTTCCCAGCAGATAAAACGAGTAGGATCCCATAAAGTTGGCTCCCAGATCGGTATTCCAGTTCCAGAATATATTCCCGCTTTTTACTGCGTCATTGGCAAGGATATTGAAAGGGATCTGCTGACAGTTGAAATCTCCCAGATAGAAGAAATATCCTTTGTCAATAATGATATACGGAAGGAAAAATGAAACCGCAAGGATAAATGAAAGAATAAAGATAAAGGAGTACTCTTTTTTTACAGAATATCGATTCATGTCAAAGGTGTCCAATTTCATAGCGTGGTATCCCCTTCAAAGCAAAGTAGGAAGAATCTATCAAGTTGATTCTATCAAATAAAAAGTATCAACGCAAGAATTTCTTTCTTGTATTGATACGAAAAGCAAAGGCTTTTGTTCCATTTTTTATAGAATTCAGCCTACATCATATCTTTTCTTTTCAGCCACAATACCGTAAGTCCGGCAATAATTGCTGATCCGCCGACAATTCCGATAAACGGCCATGGCAATTGGCTGAATGAAGCGTCTGTGCTCCACGGCATTGGAATATTCTGGCCAAAAAAGCTGAAGATCATCGTCGGTACCGCTAATGCAATTGTCATCGCCGTCATGAACTTCATGACAATGTTTAAATTATTGGAAATAATCGAGGCATAGGCATCCATTGTCCCATTGATAATGGATGCGTAAATATTCGCCATTTCGTGGGCCTGACGGTATTCGATCATGACATCCTCCAGCAGGTCCTGATCATCCTCGTACTGTTTGATGAATTTGCCGCGCATCAGCTTCTCCAGAACGCTTTCGTTTGATTTCAGCGAAGTGGAGAAATAAATCAGGGACTTGCCCAGTTCCATTAATTTGAACAATTCCTTGTTGCTGACTGATTTTGTCAATTGACGCTCTGCCGCATCGATCGTCTTGTCCATGAAACGAAGGAATTTCAAATAGTCTTTCGCTCCGGCATACATGATCTGAAACGTGAAACGAGTCCGGTAACCGGTCCGGAAATCGCGAAAGCGGTTGGTTTTGAATTGGTCCAGTGTGCTGGCTTCCCGAAGCGAAATCGTCACAAGGCACTTACCGGCCAGAATGATTCCCAGCGGCTGTGTCTCGTATTTTGCATTGAGGCCTTCTCTTCTGACATACGGCAAGTCGGCGATGATCAGCATCTGGTTGTCATCGTCTCCCTGGTCGATACGGGGTCTTTCTTCTTCATCCAAAGGATATCGTAAAAACTCTGAAGGAATGTCCAATGTTGTCTCGACATATTCCAGTTCGTCTTCTGTCGGCGCAGACAGATTGACCCAGCAATCCGGCACGATCTTGTCGATCTGTTCCAGCTTGGTAATGGTCTTTCCATTGATTTCCTGTGAGTTTGAAAGATAAATTTCGAGCATAATATCATCCCCTTCCTAATTGAGCTTTGGCACTAGACGGCATAGATTCTAAAACCAGCTACATTAGGTAAAGCCTTAATCCGGCAAAACCTGTTGACCCATTGGCGTCTCTCGACGTTTCCGGGTAGTAGCGTATATCCATGTAGGAGCCTCACCTAATAATGGGTGCTGTTATTCAAACAGCATTAAGATTATAGTATGTAATAGACAGCCTGTCAAGCAATGAATTTATATCCGCAGGCATCCTTCAATTGCAATAATGCAATATGGGGACGGTTCTTGTGCAATATGGGGACGGTTCTTATATTGCATAAACGGAAT
>CAZJXH010000002.1:0-47858 GCA_964549475.1 uncultured Oscillospiraceae bacterium | reverse complement strand
GTTCATCCCTCCGGTGATAAGTCGGCTTTCGTCCAGCCTCAGCACAGTATTTTTAAGTCTGCGGAAAAGCCATCCACCAGCTTCAGTCGCCGCGAGTGGTTCCTCATTGAACAGAGAATAAAATACGACAGAAGGATGATTCCTGTCACGACAAATCATCGCTTCAAGCTGTCTTATTGTCTCCCTGCTGCCTTCAAAACGACGGTTTTCGTCCATAATCATCATTCCTTGCCTGTCACAGGCATCCAGCAATGCGCGCGACGGTGGGTGATGAGCGCTGCGATAGGCATTAAAGCCCGCTTCCTTTAGAAGACGAATACGGTATTCTACTATCGTATCTGGTACGGCGATCCCTATTCCTGCGTGATCCTGATGACAGCAGGTGCCACGAACCAGTAAACGCTTTCCGTTAAGCATAAATCCATTTTCTGAGGATACTTCAATGGTTCTGCATCCAAAAAAAGCACATTCGGTATCAAGCTCATACCGAGAATTCATCAGTCTGCACTTGGACATATAAAGTGTTGGAGTATCTATATCCCATAATTCCGGTTTTTTAAGCATACAGCAGATTTCCGCTGTATGTGTGCTTTCAGGAGATATATCAAGAAGAGTCTCTGCCGAACCAGCAAATTCTCCGTTTTCATTATACAGCTCAAGCCTTGCGGTTACATTTTTTTCAATATAGGAAGTATTCTCAACAGACAGCTTTGCCCTTATCCTCCATAAATCATTTTCTATTTTTTGCGGATAAATAAAGCAGCCATTATGAGTAAAGTGTATGTCATCCTTTGTCACAAGCCACACATGTCTGTAAATACCGGCTCCTTCATACCACCAACCCTCTATATCGCGACCGTCAACATAAACCGCGACAGCATTCCTCTGTCCCGGCAGCACTCTATCTGACAAATCGACTGAAAACTCGTTATAAGCACTAAAATTGCGTTCAAGCAAAGAGCCATTAAAATATACTTCACAAGTATTTGCGATACCTTCAAAAACCATTGATATATTTCTTCCTCTATGAGTCTCATCTATAAAGAATTCGCGCCGATACCAGCCTGTTCCGCGTTTCTTATAGCCTCCTGCTGCAAGATGATCTCTGCTGAATTCCACCTCCGTCATCCAATCATGAGGTAAAGTTACATTCCGCCATTCACTGTCATCATATCCGGCACATGCCATGTCGCAATGGTTTCCGCTGCGTGTCGTTCCATAAGCGTCCCACATTCCGACATATCTCTCCTTCAAATCGCCTCTACCCTGTGTAAATCGCCATTCTCTATCGATTTTTTCGATATATCGCATCTTATCCCTCCTGTCTGTACAAACGGATGACATTCCACGAAAACGCTGGTAATTTTACTTTATAGATACTGTCTTCCCGGAAAATATCATCAACTGTATATGGCATAACCGCATGCGGCGTTACTTTGGTATTTGATTTATAGCGGTCATCGCAATTCAATATGATATGCTCATGCCTTTCATAATTCTCAAACTCCTGCAACTTAATCTGCATTTCAATTTCTTCTTCCATATGACGGTTGCATGCGAAAACGGTTAAAGAACCATCATCGCATAAAACAGCCGCACTCTCTAAATACGGAACTGTTCCATATTTTTTACAGTCATACATCGCACTTTCCAAAAGTGTGTGCAGAACAGTCCCACGCCCGTATCGGGAAACATGCAAATAGGGATAATAGGTCGTCTGCTTCCAGAGGGTGCCCTTGTTTTCGGTCATAATGGGCGAGATGACATTGACCAGCTGCGCAATACATGCGATCTTCACACGGTCACAGTGTCGCAGAAGAGTAATCAGCATACCACCGACAGTTATTACATCCTCCATGTTATAAACATCTTCAAACAAAGACGGTGAGGCTATCCATGACGCGTGAGGCTGAAAGCGGCTGAACTGATACCAGACATTCCACTCATCATAGGAGATCATCATATCTTTTAAAGAGTGTTTTTTAGCTTTCACATAATCACAGGTCGAAACAACCTCTTCTATGAAGCTCTCCATATCCCTATTACTTGCCACGAACGAAGCGGTATCTCCGTCATTGTTTTCATAGTAACTGTGCATGGAAATATAGTCCACGCTGTTATAAGCTTCCTCAAGTACCTTTGCCTCCCAATCGGGAAAGGTCGGCATATGATGGCTGGAGCTACCGCAGAGTACCAGTTCGATCTCCGGGTCAGTCAGCTTCATTATCTTGGCAGTTTCATACGCTATGCGCCCGTATTCCTGCGCGGTCTTGTGCCCTATCTGCCAGTCTCCGTCCATCTCATTGCCGAGGCACCATGTTTTTACCTTGTAAGGAGAAATATAGCCGTTAGCAATACGCATATCGGCATATTTTGTGCCTTTTTCCGCATTGCAATATTCCAATAGATTACGCGCGTCATCTGCTCCGCGTGTTCCCAGATTAACCGCCAGAATAGGTTCGATGTCCATCCTCTTGCAATAGTTGCAGAATTCGTCTGTGCCCACATGATTGGGCTCAACACAGCTCCATGCCAGATCGCGTCTGCGAGGACGAAGCTCTCTTGGTCCGATACCATCCTCCCAGCAATATCCAGAAACGAAGTTGCCTCCCGGATATCGGATAGCCGATATATTCAATTCTTTTACAGCTTGCATCACATCCCGGCGAAATCCGTGCTCATCAGCAGTTGGATTCTCTGGCTCATATATGCCTCCGTATATAGCGCGTCCTACATGTTCTAGAAACGAACTATACATACGTTTGTCCACATTTCCTATCGTGAACATTTTATTTACAGTAATCTTTGATATTAACATATAACTCCTATCAGCCTTTTACTCCTCCGGTGTTTGCCATAGCCTCAATGAAATAACGGGAAAAAAACAAATACACGATAATCATCGGTAACGTTACAAGAAAAATACCTACACAGGTAACAGCAAAGTTCGTGTTGAAAACCCCGTTTACGGTAGCTATCGCAAGCGGAAGCGTATAATTTCTGGATGAATATAGAATAACCAACGGGCCTGCATAGCTATTCCAGCTCCCCATGAACGTCAATATGCCAAGAGAAGCTATAATCGGCTTAACAAGAGGGAAAACGATGCGAATAAAAATGGAAAAGTCCTTACATCCGTCAATTTTCGCGGCGTCTATCAGGCTGTCATTCACACTTTCCGAAATATATCCTCGCATGATGAAAATCGCCATGCCTGAGCCGAGATTAGGCAAGACCAGCGCCCATAGAGTATCCAGCAAACCCCATGCTTTCATTTCACGGACAAAACCTACGAATGATAACTGTCCTGGCATAAACATCGTTATTATAATGAACATGAATAGCATTTCTTTTCCACGAAAACGATGCTTTGAAAATGCGTATGCTGCCAAAGCAGAAAAGAACAACGTCATCAGGGTGGCGGATACGCTGACAAAAGCACTATTGAAGAAGCTATGTAGTATATCGATTTTTCCGATTAATACGTTTAGATTAATAAAAAACTGATCGCCGGGTATCATTGGTATTTCGGAAAACAGCGCGCCGTTCTTCCATGTTGCCATGACAAATACCCACCAAAAGGGGATAAGGCATATAATCATTATAGCGAACAAAATAAAATTCAACAGGATCTTACGTGTGATTCGAACGAAATTCATTCATTATCCCTCCATTCCTTTGCGGTAGTTAATGCGAAAAAACAAGAGAGATAATGCTGCGACTATTACAAATACGATAAAGGAGAGCGCAGAACCGTATCCCCATTGATTATTTACAAAAATCGCCTGATAAATAAATAGTCCAGCATTCTGTCCTGCACCGTAAGGACCTCCACTCACGCCGAACAGCATCATGGGCTCGTCGAACAGATTAATGGAGCCATTTATACCGGTTATAAGCAAATATACTATATATGGCTTGAGCAGCGGCAGGGTAATGCGGCTGAAGACTTTCCACTGATTGGCGCCGTCGATTCTTGCCGCTTCATATAGGGCCGGATCAATGGAACGTATTCCTCCCAGATAAATGATGATATGTATTCCGAAATAGCGCCATACAACGACGATAAGAACACACCAGAAAATATTATTGGGGTCACCGAGCCAGTTTATTGGTGTATTTATCAAGTTCATGGCAATCAGAACTTTATTAAGTATCCCGTAATCCCAACCTAAAAGAATACGGAACAGTAATCCGATGGCAACAGGCATGGTGATCTGCGGCAGAAAATAAGTTATGCGGTAAAGATTGGTGCCTTTCACCATTTTATTGCTTAATATGAAAGACAATATCAACGCGAGAAAGGTTGTAACCGGACCTATTAAAATGTATTTGAACGAAATGAGTAGAGAGTTCCAGAAAAATTCATTTTGGAAGGCATTGATATAGTTCTGCAGTCCTACGAATATTTTCGGACCCACTCCACCCCAGTTGAATAAACTTAAAAACAAAGCATAAAATGTCGGATATAAAGCAAATATCCCATACCCGATAAAAAATGGAGCAATATAGATATATGGGGTTATGCTAAATTTACGGTTATAGTTTTTTGTTTTCATCGCCGACTCCATTTTCATTTTGTTAATTCGGTAAACTGCTGTCTTACTTCACGCTCCATCATATCAACGGCTTCCTCCGCCTTCATTTCTCCGTTGAACACACCTTCTGTATATTTACTCATGACTGCATAAACAGATGAATCATATTTAGTGCGTGGCAGAAAGACTATTTTATTAGCTAGTTGTGCATACTTTTCTCTTGCCAACTGGCCCTTGAACAATTCGACCGGTTCCGAAAAAAACTTGTCTTTCGTTGCCTCTATAAATGCAGGAAAACAGGAATATTCTTTAAGCTGATTGCTCTGCATTTCCACATCAGTAGTTATGAACCGAATGAAAGTCCATGCCAGATCTTTCTTTTTTGAATCGCTCGGGACAGCAAATCCGTTTCCTCCGCTGCTGTAAGTCCCGCCCGGCACTGCGGCAACTCCCCAAAGTCCGTTTTGCGTGTTGTCAACGGCGGCTTCGATAACATATTTTTCACCCCAGCTGCCGTAAATATAGCCAAACACTTCGCCTCCGACCAGTCCGGCCGCGAGTTCCGGCGAAGAATCCGCCTGCTTCGCGTCGATCCCCGCATTACGAAATTTATTTGCGACATTCATCGCTTTTATAAATATTTCAGTGTTTACTTTGCCGTCCTTGACAATTGGTTCTCCCGTCTGATTGAGCACGGAAGCATAAACGGTGTTAGCACTGGAAATAATGTACTTCCCGTATTTTTCTTTGAGCTGAACGCCGAATTCAAACATTTTATCCCAATCGGAAAGCTTTTCCTCCACGACCTCAGGTTCTCCAGAGCCTAATAACTGTTCCGCAATGTCACGGCGATAGAAAAATGCGCCCATCCCCGGAGAATTCGGTATTATGCGCAATACGCCGTCCGTACCTCTGCCGTTCTCATACCAGAATGAGTAGAACTTCTCTTTGAGTTCAGCTGCATTATAGGGAGCTGATTCCAGATCTTCAAGAACAATATTGTTTGCCATCACTCCATAAAAAGAGCTTTCCACCATCATGACATCAGGTACGTCGGCTCCTGTTGCTAAAACCTGTGTGATCTTTGTGTAATAGTCAGGTACGACTGTCACATCGACCGTTATATCCGGATATTTTTTGTTAAAGCACTCCACTAAATACGGACCTGAGGTATCCCATGTCCAAAAGGCTATATTTTTCGTGTTTTTTGCGGAGCTGCTTTCTTTGGGACTTGTCTGTGTACCTTTCTGTGACTCATTTTCCCCAGTAGTACCGCCACAACTTGCCAGTAATCCAGTCATTACTATCAATGCCATCATTGTTGCAACAAATTTCTTTTTGCTGTTCATAATTAATCCCTCCTTATGCTTTGTTTAAAATATCCATTTGTTCTTCTGTTAATTTTAACTCTAAAGCTCCAAGAGCTTCTTCAAACTGCTCCGAGGTATCGCACGAAATCAAAGGAATCACTTTCGGGTCACTGTGCATTAGCCAATAATATACTAGCTGGTTTTTGGTCGCACCGACCTCAGTGGCGATTTGCTTCAAAGAAGCCAGTCGTTTCTCATTTCCTCCGTAACCGCAAGGCAGATGCGAATCATCGTTGTTGTAAAATCCGCCTAATAATGGCGAATAAGCTAAGAGTTCCAAGTCGCTGTTTGATACCAGATCCAATAATTCATTATTTACTGTAAGCTGCACACCGAAGTCCCAGCCGGGCTTAGGGTAAAGGTATGAATGTTTCTGTTGAATGCAGCATAACGGGGTCAAGCCTAAACGTTGTATTTCTGACTGAGCTTTGGACAAACGCCATGCAGTAAAATTGCTGACACCGATATAGCGTACTTTTCCTTCTTTCACTAACCTGTCAAGTGCTGTCAATGTTTCTTCCAATGGTGTGGAACGGTCATCGGTATGAAGATATAAAATATCGACATAATCGGTTTGCAGGCGTTTCAAGCTTTTTTCACATTCTTCTTTGATCTGATGGGCACTTGTTCCATACGCAACCCCCGGATAGTCAAATCCAAGTTTTGTGCCGATTATTACATTATTTCTGTTACCGCGACTAGCCATCCATTTTCCGATAAAACGTTCGTTTTCTCCATCCACAAAGGATGAAAAATCGGCACCATAATAATCTTTTTTCCCAAGATGATGAGCTGCATAGTTGTTTGCGGTATCAATAAAGTTACCGCCTGCTTGTTCGAATTGAGCTAATCTCTCCAAGGATTTCTCCGGTGGTTCCGCCCAGCCAAAACGCATCGCTCCGAGGCAAAATGCACTTACTTTCATATCTGTTTTACCAAATGCTCTTCTTTCCAAATTCTTTTCACCACCATGTTTAATATTTGTTATGATTTTATCAAGAAGCTAATATTGAGGCATGTCCTCTTGTCAAATCTCAATAATATGATCGGATAATCATTCTATATTTTAAAGCTTTATCGTTAAAGTAAAAATTATAAATAGAGTATACTTCTAGGTTTTATCCCTGTCAAGTTTTTTTATAATGAATCAATTATGAATTATTTATGAATAAAATTTTAAAATTATTTGACAAATAATTTTTAATGAAGTAGAATCAAAAAATAGCTTTTTATTTTGTATGCAATATTATATTATCAAGAAGCTATATTTTTTAGATCACTTTAACGATAAAGTCATAGGTGGATTGTATATCTTCTTTTTTATTTTGTCAAGGGTTTTTCCCGGTAAAGTGTAGAAATATATTCGAAAGTAGGTGAGCATATGAACGGCAGTATAACTATCAAGGATATCGCAAACGAATTGAATTTATCCGCAACTGCAGTGTCAAGAGCATTGCGTGATATGCCTGATATATCAGAAGAGACAAAAGAACGGGTACGGATGAAAGCATCCGAGATGAAATATAAAAAAAATTTCCTAGCCTGCACTCTGCGCACACAGAAATCACACACGATCGGTTTTATCATGCCAGACATTCTGAACCCTGTATACAGCGGTATGTATAAAGGCGTTGAGGCCATATGTAAAGAAAATGGATATACCATTCTGTTTTCAACCTCCAATGAAAAAGCTGCCGATGAAAGACAGGCCATTAATGCTATGCTCAATCATCAGGTTGAGGGAATCGTCATGTGCCCTTCGCTAGAAGATACCAGCAACATAGAAAAATTGAAGTGTACCACTCTTCCATTCGTTCTGATCGGGCGTACCTTTAAGGATGATACCATATACAGCGTCATAAGCAGTGACTGGATGGGAGGTTATTCTACGTGCGAATATTTGCTGCAAAAAGGATACCGCTCTTTTCTATATTTGAGCGCCCCTCTGTATTTATCCCCGGCTTCCGACAGACGTGACGGATTTTTACAATGTGTATACGATAATGGACTTGACCGCGATCTTGTAGAAATATACGAAACAGATCCTTCCTGGCCTGCGGCATATCAGACTATGAGTAAACTTCTAGATAACGGATTTAATAAACGTGCTGTCTTTACCTTCAATGATATTATGGCAATGGGTGTGCTGAAGCTGCTTCAAGAACGTGGTATTTCTGTACCAGAACAAATCGCAGTCATCGGATATGATAATATTGATCACTGTGAATTAATGACTCCCAGTTTGTCAACGGTGGACATTTACGGTTATTGTCAAGGTTATCAGGGAATGATATTATTACATGATCTTATACAAAAAAAAGAGGTAGCCTCCGACAAAAGACAGATATTGCTTACCCCGCGTATCATTACTCGTCATTCTACCTAAAAAGAATTGTTCCGGCAGAAAAATGCAAAAGATGAATTATCGACAAATATTTTTTGCTTTTAAATATTAAAGCAGCAGAGATTCAAACAAAACTCTATATAATAATGACAGTAGTGATGACTTTTATCCATTTCATCTGCTAAAAGCACACTTACAATATCCCCATTTTGAAGTTTGCCCGAAAGTCCTCCTGCAAGTGGAACACTGATTGGCGAATAATTTGCTTTGAGAGCAACCCTAATACCTGGATAATCGTCAGTTTCACGGATGTCTGCGATACTGACGATTTCAAATACAATATCATCTTCCATAGGTATACTGCAAATTTCTGTAAAAATTAACCGGATCGATTCATGCGTAAGGGTTTAATCCTTTCACTTATTCTGCTTTAGCATTGTTTAAATTGATTCAATATTATTCATTCAGCGTACTTCCTTTTGTTTTGTACAAATACACTTCATATTGTATGCAATTGAAGTGTATTTGTACACTCCTGCTGCAATTAATATGTTTGTCTCTGTGGAATACAGTCCATGGCATCGAGTGTCCGACCAAATCAGTCACCGTCACAATATCGATCCCCTTCGAAATCATCAACGTAATGAATTTTTGCCGAACCCATGAACCGTGATTTCCGGAAGCCTTGTGCGCTTGATAAAATTATAAAACCAGTGATATTAAAATAAAATCTCTGTAATCTCCCGAGCTTTGGTTGTAAGTATCGCAAGTTCCTCCTGTGAAAGTGTAAAACTTTTACTGTTTTTGAGGATATCATGCGCTTTCCTTATCATACGTATATCACCGGGAGATATGGCGGTATCAATATCCATTGACAGGGTAAACCGGAAGGCAAGATCAGCCAATTCGTCATCGTCAAATATAGGTTTATACCAACATTTGGAATAGACCCTTTCCTCATTATCAAGCCACTTTCGGTGAGCTAATCCCTTAATTGCGATGACTCCCATATTACGTGCTGTTGCTTCTGTAAGCAGCTTGCCGCCAATCCCCTTTTCAAGCCAGCATGCCCAATTGATTGGGAAAAGCACAGAACTGAAATCATTATAATGCTTCATGATCTCAAACGCCCCCTCTTCAGTATGGCAGGTAAAACCGATATTGCGGATTAGTCCCCGTTCCTTCGCTTTCATCATTGTTTCCATTGCTCCGCCTGAGGCAAAAACAGTTTTTATCTCATCAGGATTATCAAGGCTATGAAACTGATATATGTCGAAATAATCCGTTTTCAAAGCTTTTAAGGATTCATGAAGCTGCTCTTCGGAACCCCTGGCATCTCTTTTCTCTGTTTTACAGGCCAAATATACTGTATTCCGGTAAGGGGCTAACGCCGGGCCTAAGATATATTGTGCCTTGCCATACGTCGGAGCAACATCGAAATAATTAACGCCCCAGTCAATAACTTCCGAAACGGCATTATTGGCATCGCGTTGTTCCATCTGATCAACTATAATACCTCCGAAACCAAGAATGCTTACCTCAAAGCCTGTTTTCCCAAGAATTCGCTTTTTCATTTTGTTTCGCTCCGTTCCTGCCATTGGAAAAGCAGTAATTTAATATCTACTCTCAATCTTATCTTTTTGTCATATTAATTGCAATCGTTTCAGTTTGATATGGTTGAGGAATCATGAGAGGACGATGAATAAGAACCAGAAAAGGAGGTGGATTTTTATTAATAGTTTCATGTCATGGACAGGCAGGATAAAAGCACTGCGGAATATCATCCTCAAACGCTTCCCCGATTCCTATGAAAAATACATCGAGGTCTTTGGCGGGAGGTGGCTGGGTTCTTTTCCACAACCACCACGCAATGATGCAGTTCTGTGAAATACTTGCGAATCGTGAATGCGGCCATTCGAATTTTAGGCCATAACCTATTTCCTTCCTTTATCATAGAAACAAACCGGATTGTTTCATCCCTGATATACTTGCTTTCCATTTTACTTTCTATCAAAATCAGAAGCTGGCTGTTGGACTTCACTATTTGCCTCCTGCTTATTTTCAGTAATCAGACGCGATTCTTTCAGCCTGACAATAACAAGCAGCGATGCAGCCACCATCACCGTAAGTATCACCATGGAAAGTGTCATCGCCCCGGTCGAAGGAGTCCTTAGGACATTCATAAAACAGATGAAAATGATTCCGGAGATTTGTCCCATCATCATCAATATTCCATAGGAGGTGCCTTCAGGAATGGGGTATGCTATTTCTGTCCCATATTGGAAAGCAACGGGTCCCATCCCCATAATGAAGAAACCCATAATAGCCGCCGAGATCATTAATAAAGTAAAATCCGAAAAGAAGGTCAACCCTACAAGCCCTGGAATCGCACCAACAATCGGCCATACCAGAAAGGACCTTCTATTCCGCATTTTATCTGACAATGCAGGCAGCAAGATGGCACCGATAAGTCCCACGACGACCATGCTCCCACCGATTAGCCCGGCCTGTTCGGGAGAAATCCCCTTTGGTCTGAGCATATCTTCAATCCACGTCATAATGGCATTAAAAACCCCCATGATGACAAAAAAGCTGATCGAAAGGTATACAAAATTTTTATTGTATAGGATGGTTTTCACATCTTTGAAATTTAGCTTGGTAATAATGACTTCTTCCTGTCCTGGCGGTGTTTCGGGGCGTTCTCTTGAAAAAGCAAGGAATATCACTGCGCAGCCAACTGCAACATACCCGTATATCATGAGCATATTTGCTATACCATATGAATTCGCAAGCAAAGGCGTGAGAATCAAAGCGATGACCATTCCAATATAGCCCGCCATGCTTGTAATACCTATTGCTGTTGCTCTTTCGTTCACTGGGAACCATTTCGCGGCGGCCTTTGTCGTAGAATTCATCAGGAAAGGCTGCCCGATTGCCACTCCTATCTGTGCTATTACAACAATAGTGAAATTCGATGCGAAAAGCCCTCTCATCATCCCGAAGACTGCTGTTATTATCGCCCCGAACCCCATGGCGATACGGAATCCTTTGGTGTCGACAAGCCAGGATGCGGGAATCGCCATGATGATATATACAACCATATAGCTCATGGATAATAACGCTATTCCCAAAGGAGAAACATGATAATATTTTTCTGCGTCACCTGTTATAGGAGCAAAAGAAAGCCAGAACATTTGTGTTACAATCAAAACCGGAATCATCGACAAAAGAACAATCCATCTGTATTTATAGACTTTAAAGTTTTTCAAAATAAGTTTCCTCCTTTTAATTTATATCATCAGAAACCTATAGCTAAATAACACACCGTATAAAATTTTATGCCATATCCAATTATGACTCTTTTTATGACTCCTTATTTATAAAAGCCTTTTTAAGCAAGCTGATCATGCCTTTTATAATACGTTCGTAGTCATTTGATGAATCTATCCCAAGGAAAATTTTCATTCTTTCCTTGTAGTAATCGGAAGAAAAAGAAAACTGCAGCATGATGACAAGGTTGTCTATAAAAAACGCAGCAAGCCGGCTATCCACCCCTTTGTCAACCGTTCCAACCTTTTTGGCATTATCAATAATATCGATGTAAAGTTCGTAAGTGATTTCTTCTATCTGGCGGGAAAGCTTCTTTGACATTTCCGAAAGGCCCTGGGACGTGGCATCAAGGTAAATCTGATTCAATTCAGGATTCTTTTGTGCATAGTCTATTGATGTCCGAAATAACCTTTCTAATATGTCAAAAATGTTATCGCCATCTCCAAGCACCTCTTTGAGTGCAGCTTCGAGATCATTGACCCCTTTTTGAATAATCGTTAAAAACAGTGCCTCTTTTGATTCGAAATAATTATACATCGAACCGATGCTTATTCCCGCCTTACTGGCTATGGTGTTGATATTCGTGGCATTATAACCGTTTGATGCAAATTCTGAAACCGCAACATCAACTATTTTCTTCCGTCTGTCTTCTGAGATGTTTTCAAAAGTGTTCTTATGAAATTGGATATTTCCCTTCGTATTTTTTGCTGTTGCGATTTTTTCCTTCATTCGATCCTCCATAGCCAATATGATCTCCCAATGCCCAGGGGAGGGAATCCAGCACCGTTCACCTTCTACTGTTTTCTCATGCCGTGTCAAGTTTTACCATCAGATCTATATTGTCACCTGTTTTACAAGTGTTGCTTTTTAACAGCCTTGAATGCATCGTCAGCAATATCAAGGGTTAAATTGATATCGGCCTCCGACAAAGCGCAATTGATGAACTGGTTATGGTGGTTTGTAAAAAATGCACCCCTCCTGACGCACTCGGAAATCCACTGCTGGTGGAGAAGCAGTGTAGTGTCATCTGCGATCCTCATGAACCACATAGAGGGTTCTCCCGATATGACGAGATTGAACCCATGCGTTTTAGCTGTCGCAACAAGACCCTCCGTAAGCTTCCTGCCCAGGGATAGCATGAGCTTGTCGCCATTGATCCGTTTCAGTTTTTTGATACATGCGATCCCTGCGGCGAGAGGAATCGCAGACATCCAGTAGCTTCCGGTGTACATCACCGAAGCGGCTGCTTCCTTTAAAGAATCCGTACCACACAGGCAGGAAACATTCCATCCGTTTGCTATGGCTTTGCAAAAGCACATAAGGTCTGCCTTGAAGCCATAATAGTGATCAGATCCCTTTATATCAAGTCGGAAGCCGCAGCGCACATCATCGATTGCAAGCACGATACCATTGTCGGTACACAGCTTGCGAATCTTTTGCCAGTATCCATTTGCAGGTAAAATGTTATCGGTGAAAACAGGATGAAAATACGGAGTGGACATAAAGCATGCTATTTCACCCGGATTTTCCTTTATCACCCGTTCTACCTGCTCGATATTATTCCAATCCACATATATATTATTCTGCAGATCTTCCTCCGCAACACCGGGGCATCCCACTTTTTGAGTCCATGGAGCGACCCCGTGGTAGTTCCCATTTACAAGGATTGCTTTTTTCCTTCCCGTTGCGGCTCTCGCTACCATCAGGGCAAAGCTCGTGACATCTCCTCCGTTTTTTGCAAAGAAAGCCCAATCCGCCATCTCTACTGTTTCAACCATAAGCTCCGCAAGGTCGATTATCACGGGCATAGGGGATGTCACACAGTTCCCCAGCTTGGACTGGGCAAATGCTGCGGCATCCACCTCTTCGTCATTATATCCCAAGACGTTAGGCCCATAGGCACACATGTAATCAATGAATTCGTTGCCGTCAGCATCCCAGAAATGGGAGCCTTTTGCTTCCTTCGAAAAAAGCGGATATGCATCGATTGGAATGAAACAGCCTTCTGCAGGACCAAGATGTCCGTAAAGGCCGGCAGGGATAACTTTTGCTGCACGCATAAAAAGCTCCTGGCTTTTTTCATAACTATATGTATTCATCCTTTTACCTCTTTTCTTTTTGACTTCTATAAAGATAAATCCAATAAAGATAAATTCAAATAAATATTATTTTAGGAATGAAGGGACCTGATAAAGCAATTTATTCATATTGTCGAGCATGGGAATAAAGCCTTTTACCTGAAAATCGCCTGTACCTATGCAAGTATAGGTGTCCTTCTTCCCATTTAAAATGGCATTTGCAATTTCAACACTGGAAAAAGTCATATAGGCTCTTGGTAAAATTCCAGCGCCCTTTGCTGCCTGCAGCCTTCCAGCCTTGGCAGTAATATTGATAGACGGCCCTCCATTTTTCACTGAAATCGAAATAATCCCGTCATCGATCCTACCAGCATTTATTTTCCCGATTCTGTCATAATTGCCGATTTCAGCCAATGCAAAAAAAGCTGTATTAGCCGTAAGAATCGTATTGATTTTCAGATAGGCAGGATCTTTTAACAGGTCATCTGTAGGTTTGAGAAAGTAGGAAAGCCGATCGGTCAATTTTGTAAACTCATTTTTCAAAAAGCCGATTTTTGTAAAACCTTTTAAAGGTATCGGATTGGATTTTCCATCAAACATCTTATTCAAATGTTCAGGAGAAAAAAAGAACAGCTTGATGGTTGATTTTCCTTTGCCCCTTGTCAAGCTTGCTTTCCCGTTTTGAATGGCTAGAACTGCATCGGGTCCGTCTTTTACATGAAATGCAATGGAAATGTTTTTTGCTGCCATTAGCTTCTTTGTTTCCCCATCGAGTTCGCAAAGATCTTCCAGATTCCTTAGTATAGCAAATAGATTGATATTTGCCTTGGTTAATTCATCTGCCATAAGCATAGACCCCCTTTCGTCGTGAGAACCATAACGTTTATTTTAACTTTGAATAAGAAAAGATCCTAAAGATATGAGTAAGCGCTCACTCATATGTATAATATCTCTATACCATACATACCGTTAATCGTCAAGTGTTTTTCGACCATCGCTTTTACAGCGCTTTTACAGAAGCATTCTTTATAAGTTTTCTTCTTGTCATCAATAGATTCAATATCATTAATGCTTTTTGCAGGATGAGTTATACATAATTGTAATCAAAAATCACATTCAGCAGCCGCTGTTTATGGTCCGCAACGCTCTGAAAATTCCGGATGGTCCTCTTGTGTCACCGACATTGATATTCACTCCATGCTTTTTTGGAATCTCTATATCATTTCGCCAGACATCAATCCCTCCTGAAAGAATCGTGCATAGAACTCCATCTGCTCCTTGAAGTGCTTCCGCCCGGTCTTTCGTTGCGATGACACTGGCCGGATAATTGCCTGCGGCGATAATTTTTTCAACAGCCTTTTTTATTATTGCAAGCCTTTCATCATCAATATCCATTAATGCGATGGTGGAATCCGCTAAAGCAGGGAAAGACAGAATATCTTTCACCAATCCTCTTGTAAATCCAAAGCTTCCTGCCCCGATAAATGCAATTTTTTTCATGAACCTACCTTGTATAATGCAATTGCATTATATTTTCCTTTCTTTTTATATAATGTAAGCAGACGCTGTGGATTGGTTTAACTACCTATCGCTTTGACGATTTCCTTCGGAGGCTACAACCACAGCATTTTGTCTCCCCGAATGAATGTCTGCTGATTTTTATCTTTTAATCATTTCATTTTACAACTTGATTTTTCCACAAGAAGCCACTTTCACATGATGAATTATTCATGCAGCTCTTTTGCTTAAGGCTTATATAGTAGCTTGTCCATTACTTTGCCGCTTTTTTCGACGATTCGGAAGCTAAAACCGAATTCCCTTCCACTGTAAGGTTTTTCACAGAAGAGCGCAGATTTTACCAATACCTTATTCCATCCTTTTTTAAGAGAAACCGGTGTATGGATGACTTGCTTGAGCACGATATTATAGCTCTCATATTTCAATTCACCGTTGATCCATATTTTTATACACGGGTCTCCTGATATGTCCATGAATCCAATCGTGTCTTCTTCGCTCCATATGCTGCATTTTGCATAAGCGACGCCTTGGCTGACCAGGGCATTGGTGATATTAGGAGAAACAGGAGGCCTTGAAAATTCAACGTATCCAAAACAGTTATATTCATTGATCGTATTTCTTTCCCAATCATGTTTCTGTCCATTTTCAGAATAAAAGGGGGAATCCGCATTTTCTTCTATTTCATACCGGTTGTCCAGCCCTTTGTTGTCCTCATTGTTGAAATTGCCTATGATATGCCAGCGTGTGGCATAGGCGCTTCCCCATGTAAGCTCTTCCCTGGTCTTGCTTGTGCATTCTTTCCATTTGATTTCCAATTCGACAGTTCCATGATTAATCAATGGAAGCGCTTCGGCACAAGGGATTACTTTCCACTGGAGAAGATGATAATCCTTTATTTTTGCTGTTTTTTCATCCGTAACCCTTGGGAACAGCTTCCAGCCTGTCGCAACCTTCAGAAACGCTTTCAGGTCAATCTCTGCATCTGAAATGTTTTTGACCATTATAGAGATGGTGCAAATGCCGTCACAGCTCATGTTGGTATCGGAATAAATCTCCATGGGCTGGCCAATCATCTTGTTATTGCCCAAGGCAATTATCTTGTCATTGCCCAAGGCAATAATCTTATTATTGCCTTTGCCGTCATGGACGATGATATTATATTGTCTGTTGTCTGGTATGAGCTCTTTTTTCCCGGTGATTTCGCCAAACGCCACTTCCCCTGATTCGTCCACGGATAGGGCTGTTTTCACATATTCTCCGTTTTCATAAGCGTAGGTTTTTCCGTCATCCTCATAAAGATCAAAAGAGCCTTGACTTCCTGCATATACCCGTAAATCAATGGTATCCAAAGGGGTTTCATCGGTGTAATTCAATACAGGTCCCATGGGAATGATGCTTCCGGCCTTGGCAAAAAGTGGTATGGCAGACAATGGAGACAAAACTTCTATCCAACGTTTCCCCGTATATTTTTCTCCTGTCCAGAAATCGTACCATATGCCTTCAGGCAGATAAAGCTTTCGGGTCCTTGCGTTTTCTTCCAACACTGGTGCAACCAGCAAAGCCGGCCCGAACATAAACTGGTCTTTTTGTGCGCAAGCGGTATCATCCTTCGCAAAATCCGCGCACATCGCCCTCATGATAGGAGTACCGCTTTCGGTCACTTTCCTGGCACAGCTGTAAATATAAGGCATGAGTTGATAGCGTAAGTTGATAAATTCCTTAATTATCGATTCCGCTTGCTCCCCGAAGCTCCAAGGCTCATTATCAGGACGTGTTCCGTGAGTTCTGAATATAGGGCAGAAAGCACCCCATTGGAACCAGCGGACATATAATTCCGCACTGAAACGCTCATCAGTAAAGAACCCGCCAATATCCGTACACCAGAATTGCTGGCCAGACAAACAGACGCCCTGGCCTATTGCAACCTGCTCTCTTAACACCTCCCAGGTCGAGTCCACATCTCCTGACCACATTGCAGCGCCATTCCTTTGAATCCCGGCATATGCGGTACGGGCAAGGGAAAAGACCCTCTCCTTCGAGCAGCTTCTCTGCCCGTCATAAAGGCCTTTGGTCCAAAGGGTTGAATAGATGTTGTGGACACGTTCCCTGCTGCCGAGGCAGCTTACTGTTCCTAAAGGATGTTCCTCCAATTCCCCCATATCAGTCCAGTAGCCTCGGATGCCTTCATTAAATAAGCGCTCTGTCTGATTCCACCAGGCTCTCCGTGCTTCTGGATTGGAATGGTCAAAGGTTGGACGTGCATGAACCATCGATGCACTATTATTCCCAATTGAATCAGGGTCCTTGTCTGGGGGTATAAAATTCAAATATCCTTTTAAGTTAAATTCATTATATTGTAAGGAATTTCTTTCTATATACGGGTGTTGGGCTTGAACTACCCGTATTCCCATCGCTGCAAGCTCTTTCAGCATTCCTTCCGGATCCGGCCAGTTTTGTTTGAACCACTCAAGGTCTCCGAATTCTTTAAACCAAAGCCAATCTAGTACAAATGCATCGCAGGGTATCCTTTTTTCTCTGAATTTTCTTGCAAGGCATAGCATTTCTTCCTGGAATCTGTACCGATTTTTGCATTGAATAAAGCCAAATGCCCACTTGGGAAGCATGGGGGCATTTCCGGTCAATTGGACATAGCCCCGATGAATTTCATCGACCGATTTTCGGCAAATGATAAATAGATCCATCCTACTGCTATCTAGTAAAATGGAAAGCTCATCAGGATTCGTTTCTCCTGAATCCTTTTCCCAATCCCAGGGCGCAGCTGCCCAATGAATGCTTGTCTTTGGACCAGGTAATGCAACTTTTGCTTCTCCGACAGCAAAACGTGATGGCCAGGAACTGTTTAAAAGCAGGCCATAGCCTTTGCTTGATATATAGAATGGAATGCCCGCATTCCCACTGCGGCGGAAACCTCCCCATTCCTGCCACATTCTTCTTTCCTTGCCGCGTTGGTCCAAGTTGGCCATCGGATCTTGTCCTAACCCATAAATCTTTTCATCTGGGTCAAGTGTAATTCTAACAATTGTCGATTTTACAGTGAGCTCCCCCATATTTTCTGTAGTCGAGAAAATAGCATTTCCCTCGCAATCAAGCACCCTGATACTGAGCGGATCCAAAAGCACAGACACCCTTAGGTTTTTACTTTCAACCAAAAGGGTATTTGATGTTTCCGCTATATGGAATCTTCCGGCATAAATCGTATCAGGATTTGCCACAAAAGCCTCTTCCTCTTGAATTCTCTCCCCAGGATTAAATCGTAATCGCAAGATATCGTCTTCTATAAATCCCAGTTCTATTACACCTTCTGATGTTTTAATCTGTATTGCATTACATAGTGTTGTCCAGAATTCATAGGTTCCTATACTCATCAAATTTACTCCTTATCGACAAGGTGGACATAATGATAGACTGTTTCCATGATACTTATATTATGGAGGACGTGGATCACTACGTATATAATTGAAAACGTGGATCGCCCTGATTAGTAAAGAGATAATCCGGATAAAGTGCATTATCTAGACAGGAAATGCTTTATTATCCATCTGTAGCCGTACCATGTTCCAGGATGCTTTGGACAAGGGGAGAATGACGGCCTGTTTTGTTATTGTTTCACCGGTGCAGGGCTTGGGACTTACGGGAGAATGATTCGATGAATTAGTGGCATCGAGTTCGTAACCGCTCAATGTGATCCATTCAAGAAGGCTTTCACTGGAAAAACCTTCCAGGTGGATCTGGCAGGGAATATCTCGTTCCAGACTCTTATTGACCAGAAATAATGTCAACTCGCCTTTTTGCTCACAAACCACGGCCGCACAATCAATGCAAGGGATAGAATCTCCTGCGGAACAGGCATAAACCGGGGAATCCAATTCTATTTTGAGCGCAGTGCCGCGTCCATGCAGAGAGGTGAGCAGGAATGGATAATAGATTGTCTGTACCCATGAAGGACCGTTTGGTTCTGTCATGATAGGTGCGATAACATTGACAAGCTGCGCGAGACAGGCGATTTTCACGACATCGGAATTATTGATCAGCGTGATCAGCATGCTTCCTACCAGCAACGCATCGGCAAAATCAAAATGCTCTTCTTCGATGGGACGAGCAACCATCCATTTCGGCGGATTTTCATAATCTTTTTTAAAATGATACCATACGTTCCATTCATCAAAGGAAAGGCGGATATCTTTCGTCGATTTTTTCTCTTCCTTTATTTCATCACAGATGGCAGCGACTTCTTTAATGAAGGAATCCATGCTCACATTGCTTGCGAGGAAGGAAGGGATGTCATCCTCCATATTCATGTAGTAGCTGTGCAGGGAGAGATAGTCCACATGATCATAAGTATGGCGCAGAACGGTGCGTTCCCATTCACCAAATGTCTGCATCTGCCGGTAGGAGCTTCCGCATACCACAAGTTCAATGTCGGGATCCTGCCATTTCATCATTTTTGCGGTTTCACAGGCAAGTCGCCCATACTCGTCAGCAGTTTTTGCACAAATCTGCCAGGGCCCGTCCATCTCGTTGCCGAGGCACCATAGTTTGATGTTATGGGGAGTCGGGTAGCCATGGGCGATGCGCATGTCGCTAAAAAACGTGCCGCCTGGGAAATTGCAATATTCCAGCAGGTTGACCGCATCCTGTGCACCGCGGGTTCCCAGATTGACAGCAAGCATCGGCTTTGCGCCCAAAAGATTCAGATAATCCATGAACTCATTGGTACCGATCCGATTCGTTTCCAGGGCGAACCATGCAAGATCGGGTCGTACCGGACGGACATCCCTCGGTCCGACGCCATCTTCCCAACGATAGCCTGAGACAAAATTGCCACCGGGGTAACGGATTAGAGGAATGTTCAATGGACGGATATAACGGATCACATCCTGACGGAAACCGTCCGTTCCTGCGGTTTCGTGTCCAGGCTCGTAAATACCGGTGTATATAGCGCGTCCCATATGCTCGATAAAGGAACTGTACAGACGTTCATCAATCGGAGAAAGAATACTGTCTGCACAAAGATGGATTGTCGCAATGTTTTTCATGAAATCTCCTATTTCCCTTCCATCCTGCATTCCCCTGTGGATTCTCTTTCGATGACTGTACAGCCGAGCATCAGCTTCAGTCCGGATGGAACCTGTTGGCCTGCCAGCATATTCAGCAATAGACGAGTAGCATTCTGTCCTATTTCAAATAACGGCAAGGATACCGTGCTCAATGTAGGCCGGCAGACCATACTGATTGCATGGTTGTCAAAACCAATCAGTGCAAGATCCCGGCCAACAAGTATATTGTGTCTGTTGCAGTAATCGATCACGCCGGTCGCCATCAGGTCGTTGTGAGCGAATATTGCTGTAACGCCAGCTTTTATAAGCTTTTCACAAAGGATATATCCCTGGTCGCGTTCCCAGTCTCCGCATAAAGTAAGCCGGGGATTATACGACAGATTGTTGGCAAAAAGGGCTTCCTGATATCCGAGCAAGCGGTTTGTGGTGTGGAAGCTCTCCGCCTGCCCCGTAATGACCCCGATATGTTTATGTCCCTTACTGATCAGGAGTTGAGTGGCATCAAACGCCGCCTTCTGGTCGTCATATAAAACCGATGGGATGTGCGGGTCGGTGCTGTAGCAGTACGCATAAACAAAGGGGATCTCGCTTTGATTGCTTATAGGCACTACTGCATGGCTGTGGCAGCCGATGTAGAGGATGCCGTCGACCTGTTTGGACAGCATGGTGTCCACCAGAGAATGGGCAAGCGCCGCACATTCTTTGGTATCTTTGGGCTGGTTCCCGAACCGTTTGTTGAAACGTAGATTCCCCAGGATATAATGGTAGTCATTGCTTTCACAGTATGCACCGATACCGTCCACGATATCGGGTGCGTTGAACACCGTCAAATCTTCTGTGATGACGCCCAAGGTCTTGCTCTGACCACTTTTCAGGCTCCGGGCATTCAAGTTGGGCCGATAGTTGAGTTCGTTGGCAATGGCCATGACGCTGCTGACAGTCTCCTTGCTGACTCCCGGCTTCCCGTTGAGCACTTTGGATACCGTTGCGATGGATACATTAGCTTTATCTGAGATCTCACGTATGGTTGCCATATCTGGTTCCGGGTCCTTTCCTGATCGTGCTCCATGGAGGAAAATCGTTGATTGAAAGGATGATTTGGTATGTTTACCATAAATAATATAGCACATAAACGTTTAACATTCAATAAATATGATTTTTTGTGCTCAATTTTTCATACCAGTCATTACAATCCCTTCCACAAAATATTTCTGGCCGATCAGGTAGAACAGGACCCCTGGAGCAAATGTCATACAGGTTGCAGCCATAAGATTTGCCCAGTCTGATTTGTAGCTTCCTCTGAAGATCGTAAGACCTACTGCAATAGTATAATTATTCTTATCCGTGATGTAGACCATTTGTTGAAGCAGGTCGTTCCAGATCCCGATGAAAAGAAGTAATCCAACTACAATAATGGCCGGTCGAATGGCCGGAACAATGATCTGCAGCAAAATGCGCAGATAGCCGGCGCCGTCTATTTTGGCGGCTTCATCCAGTTCTCTTGGAATGGTCATGATGAATTGACGCATTAAAAAAATATTGAACGCACCACCACCGCAAAAATATGGAAGGATCAGCGGCCAATAAGTGTCCTGCAACCCCAATCCGCGAGTCCACATAATGTATAAGGGAATCAAGGTAACCATGGCGGGAAGGAACATCGAACCCACACACAGCGAGAAGATGAATTTTTTCCCCAGGAACCTCAAGCGGGCGAAAGCATATCCGCACATCGTTGCAGTTATTGTGCCTGCAAGGACCGAAGGGACGAGAATAATCAATGTGTTTTTTAAATACAGCCAGAAATGGAAGTACTCCAACGCCGCATTGTAGTTGGAAAAACGCCAGCTCGGCGGGAAAAATGGCGGCGGGAATTTATAGATCTCCGCGTTTGACATCAAAGATGTACGGAATATCCACCAAATGGGCATCAATACAAGCACGCCGATGAAGACTACGATTAGCAGTGAAAAAATATCGGCAATCTTTTTGCTCCGCTCTCTGCTTTGCAGCGTATTTCTGAATGGATTCATTTACCATCGCCTCCTTCATAAAATGTCCATGTCTTGGATGTTGCAAACAAGATTGCTGTAAACACCGCGATCAGCAGGAAAAAGACAAACGAGATCGCACAGGCATACCCCAGTTGGTTGTTTTGAAACGCATATCGATACATCAGGAAAGACATGAACATGGAAGAGTTTCCCGGACCGCCATTAGTCAATGTCATGGCTGGAACTACGACCTGCAAGTTAACGACAAGGCTCACCAGAATGTTGTACAGGATTATAGGTGATATGCATGGAAGTGTGACATGGATGAAGCGATGCCAGGCGTTCGCGCCATCGATTTCAACAGCTTCACTGTAAACACGCGGTACATTTTGCAGCCCGGCAAGGAAGATGACGATGATATTGCCGCTGAGCCAGATAGAAATAAGAGCCAGAGAAGGGATTATCATACTGGAATCGGTCAGAAACATGATCTTGTGGATCCCGAATAATGAAAGAACATAATTCAACAGACCGAAATTCGTTTCATATAAAAAGGACCAGCCCATATAAACGGAGGAAATGGGCAGGATATAAGGCACATAATACACCGCCCGCCAAAACCCGCGCGCAGGAATCTTGCGGTTTAACAGGATTGCGATGGCCAGAGAGAAAATCACACTGCCAACCACGGCGATTGCGGAGAAATAGATTGTAACCCTGATTGAATCAATGAAATACGGATCATTCGTAAATAAATCGACATAATTCGTTATTCCATTGAATATTGGTGTCGACAAAGCATTCCAATTGAAAAAACTGATTGTAAAGACCGCCAGCAAAGGCAGATAGGTGATGAAAGTCAATCCCAGCAGTGCAGGAATCAAAAAAAGATAGGCTGCGCGGTTCTCGCTTTTGGCCATTTTAGACATGCGCCTCGGCTTTAGGCTAATCAGTGCTTTTTCATTTCTCATGAGTATTGCTGCCATCCTTTCAAGGAAAAGGGCGCCTGTGCATATGCACAAAGGCCTGCGTACAGATGCCCTTCATCACGACTGGTTAAACTGGTTTTCTACTTGCTTTTGCCCTGGAAAGCTGCTTCGAATTTATCCAGATTCGCAGTGATTGCTGCTTTGGCGGTGGTCTTTCCTGTCCAGACATCGCCAAGTACGGATGTCAAGAGTGCATTGAAAGCGGTTGTGTTGTCCACATAGAACCAGGCTGTGGAATGGGTGACCTTGGTGTCATTGAGAACATCCACAACGGCGCCTTTGTAATCATTATAGGGCGGGAAGTTTGGATTGTCCAACCACTTATGTGTTAAAGTTTCATCGGTATAATACTTTTTGAAGATCGGAGGCAGAATACCTTGGATGATCAGTGGCCAACCGTTTTCAATCTGAGCGTACCATTTAATCCATTCCACTGATTCCGCCAGATGCTTGGTCTGTTTGAATACAACGTTTGTGCCGCCTGTGGCCAGGGTCGCACTTACACTCATTTTGGGAAGTACGCCGACACTATACTTCAACCCTTCTGCTTTGCCGGTATTAAGGCAGGTTCCCACATTCCATGCACCATTTGTTGTCATGGCGACCGTTCCGGCGATGAGCCCGCGTTGGACACCGTTATCTTCCGCTCCGACAGACAGGGGGGCGACATGGTCTTTGAGATACAGGTCTGCGACTTTCTGGATCGCTTCAATGGATTTGGGATCGCCGATCATGACTTTAGAGCCGTCAGCGGAATAAAAACCGCCACCGTTAGACAGGCAGACCCACTCCAGCTGCCAGGCCAGGTTCTCCACCAGACAGCCGTACTGGACGATGTTCTGCGGGTCAAATCCGGTTTCATCAGGATGCTTGCCATTCTTGTCCAATGTCAGTTTCTTGGCATTGGCAACGAATTCATCCCATGTCCATGCTTTGCTGGTAGCTGTCGGCGGAGCTGCGATACCGGCTTTTTGGAACATGGTCTGGTTGTAATACAGGATCAGGCATTCGGCGGCAGTGCTGTAAGCGACAGGCTTGCCGTTTGATTTGTAGGTGATGCAGTCCAGCGGCATATCATCCTTTGAATACATGCTGCTTACATCAGCCAGCATATCCTGTTTCACCCAGGGCATTACCATCTGTTCGAGCAAGGTTGCCGTATCGGGCAGGTTCTTTGCAGCTGCCATGGTGTTGAGCTGGGTCACATAGCCTTCCCATGGGAACAGCAGGTATTCTACCTGGATCCTGTCCTGAGATGCGTTGAACCGGTCGATGTTTGCTTGTGTTGCTTTGTTTTCTTCCACTGTACCCCAGCCAGAATAAGATATCTTCACCTTTTCTTTCGGAGCGGCGGATGAACTCGTTGACGGACCTGACGTCGGATTGGCAGTATTCGCACATGAGGCTAATGATAATCCGGATATCAAGACGCACATGACGGTTGCCAAGACTTTGGTTCTGATTTTCATGGTTTCTCCTCCTCAACTTTTATAATATAACTGGCTTTGCCAGTTACTCACATAATTAGATGGTGGCATGCATCCAGACGATCATTTCATTTTCACCCCGGTTAGCCCAATAGCAGTAGGGAATTGCAGTCAATTCCACCGGTTCCGTCTTGAAGCCCGCGGATTTGTATAACTCGCCGTCCCAGCCTCCCGGACTGATTTTCCTGCCCTTGAATTTTACTATTGTGGTTCCACCGAACAGATCCGGTTCGAACGCCTCATCCAAAGGTGTCCGTGGATCAATGAATATCGAAGAAAGGTTGGACCCGTTGTCCACTTCCTCCAGACAATAAACAAGCGGGCCTTTGGAAATAGCGACTTTGCCCGAGTCCGCACGAACCTCCGGGTTGGCACATACAAATTCCGCACGGAAATCGAAGTGGATATCCACCCTTGTTGTGCCGCTCCACAAACGGGTGACCGCAGCATAGCCTTTGACGGGGTCCATATTGATAATCGGTTCTCCATTCAAAGATATCGACCAGTTACGGGCATACCCGGGCACTCGAATGTTCAGAGTGAATTCTACTGGTTCCGATGCCTTGATGTCAAGTTGACAATCGCCATCATTTGGAAAAGTCGTTTGCATTTCGGCTTCGATGGCGATCCCTTTGATTTCAGCAGTGAAATGGCTTGCAATAAACAGATTGATAAATAGTGCCTCATCGCTTACAGAAACCATGTACTTCCCCAATGACGCCAGTGTGCGGGCGATATTGGTCGGGCAGCATGCCACATTGAACCATTGCTGGCGCACGGGTTTCACATGATCCATTGAAGTATGCTCCATGCACCTGGGAGGCCATGCTTCCAGGGGATTCACATAAAAATAGGTGTTCCCCGTGAGCGATATGCCTGCCAGCACCGTATTATATAGAGCCCGTTCCACCACATCAATATAAGAAGCATCGTATTTGATTCTTGCCATCCGGCTGCCAAACATCGCCATCCCGATGGAAGCGCAGGTTTCCGAATAATTCACATCATTGGGCAGGTCATAGTCGGTTGTGAAACGCTCAAGCATCGCCGAAGATCCGATGCTGCCAGTCAGGTACATGCGCCGGGTCACGATATTCTCCCAGATTGATTCACAGGCTTGCATCAGCTCCTGATCCTGATACATATCAGCCAGATCGGCCATCGCGCTGTACATGTACGTGGCACGCACGGCATGGCCTTCTGCCGTCCGTTGTCGGCGGGGAGGGATATGCGATTGCGAGTAAGCCGGATCATAATTTTTCATCTCACTAAAAATCTGCTCGTGGTCAGGTCTTCGCATTTCTTCAAGAAAGTAATTGGGGGTTCCGCCGCGTTCGTTAATGAAATACATTGCCAGCTCCCGATATTTCTCACGACCGGTCACCTTGTAAAACTGTATCAGTGCAAGTTCAATTTCCTGGTGCCCTGGATAACCATGAATCTGACCGTCCTCTTTGCCGAAAGTGCGGCAAAGGAGGTCTGCGAATCGCATCGCACAATTCAGCAGTTCGTTCTTTCCAGTAGCCTCGAAATAGGCCACCGCTGCCTCGATCATATACCCCGCACTATAAAGCTCATGCCCTTCCACCAGATTGGACCAGCGTTTTTCTGGTTTTGCAATCATATAATATGTATTGACGTAACCGTCAGGTAATTGAACCCTGCTGATCAAACGGATCACATCATCAGCAATCTTCTCCAGCTCAGGATCCGGTTTGCTTTCCAGACTGTATGCAACCGCTTCCAGCCATTTATATAAGTCCGTATCGACAAATACCGGACCGCTATGTTCTCCTTGTTCATCTCCTGCCGCTATTCTGAAATTTTTCAGGCAATTGTTGAGTTCCGCACCTTCCAACCTGCCATTCAACATCTCCCATTGATAAGGTAAAATAACGCCCTGTACAAGATCTGTGAATTTTCGCCAGAAGCCGTCAGAAATATTGATATTTTTCAGTTTTATGGATTCCATAATATTTACTCTCCTTTATCGAATAGATGTTGTGGTGGATACAAATTTCGTATATATTAACCTAATCGATTAACCTTTAAACTGAAACACATAATACTCGCCTTTGGACTATTCCATATCCTGTAACTTCCTGTGTCCGGTACAAAATTGGGAGGTATTCTTTTCTGACATGATCGATGATTATAATTTTCGGTTCTACGGAGTACTATAAATGGAATCAACAATAAAAAAAGATTGAATTGGCTTTTTATTTGGAGTGTTAAACGTTTAATATTTGTATATCTGTATATTACATCCGTTTATAATAGTTGTCAACAACTATTTTTAATGATTTATTTCCAGAGACTTGATACCATATCCCTAACATTGACTGTATAGGATTATCCAGTACGGTCTTGCAAAATAATAATTTTATTAAATAAGTGAGAAATATATTGATTTATTTTAACGGGTATAGTAAACTGAACACAAGTCAACATATTTTACCTAATCCATTAGGTTGATTAAAGATGAGGAAAAAAATTTGGTTACTATAAAGGATATCGCAAAAATAACCGGCGTTTCCACTGCCACCGTGTCTAATGTGTTGAATTCCCGGCATGGTGCGGCGGGACCTGCAAAGACACGTGAAATTTTCGAAATTGCAGAAAACCTTCATTATCGTCCAAACAGTCTTGCAAAAAGTTTGAAGGAAAGACGGACAAAGAGCATCGGTGTGATTACGGAAGATCTGACGGTCTTCTTTACCCCGGAGATTGTCGATGGAATTGACGAATACTGCGAGGAGAATGGTTTTGAGATCATTCTAGCCAATATGCGGTTGTTCAAGCGATACAGCAACGACTTTACAGAAACGCCAAAACACAAGCAGCTTTTTGATTCCATGATCAGTACCATGGTTTCCAAGCAGGTCGAAGGCATTATCTATATCGGATATCATTGTCGTGAAATCAGTTTTTTACCTTCCCGTATCAACATTCCGTTCGCTTTTGCTTATTGTTTTCCCCAAGAACCATTATATCCTTCGGTTCTGTTTGATGATGAGAGCGCGGCTTATGATGTCGCTATCCGGCTTTTACAGAAGAATCACCGGAATATCGGCGTTATCAACGGCCTTTTTGCCAGCAGAAACACTCAAATGCGTCTGAAAGGGGTTCAGCGGGCGCTGTTCGAATATGGTGTCTCATATGACGAGCAGCTTATATTGTATGGAGACTGGACCCGTGAAAGCGGGTATGCTTTGACGGACACGCTGCTTGACCGGGGAGCCACGGCGATTTTTGCCTTTAACGACATGATGGCCAGCGGAGTTTATAAGAGGTGTATCGAGCGGCATCTTGCCGTGGGAAAAGACATTTCCCTGTTTGGATATGATGACATCGAAATCTGTGAAGGGTATGCGCCTGCCATTTCGAGCGTCGCCCTGCCTTTGCGCGAAATGGGCAAGAGAAGCGCGATGCTTGTTTTATCACAAATCAAGCGAAACAAGATTTCAAACCAGGCAGACTGTAAACCCGTTCTCTTGCCTTGTATTATACACGAGCGTGATTCTGTAAGCCAGATTCCATTGTTCAAAGCAAGCATCTGATAACCCATCTCGGGCATCTGATACACCAGTTTAAATGCTGATAGATATCGATGAAGCTTCTCTTTATTCCTGATTCATTCCATGCGCCATGATAATATTTATACCACATGGTTATTCCTATTTCGGCAATCGATCGCTGTTCCTGATGGCCGGGTTCAGGGCTTTTTCGAAGACGATGGCCCCAGTTTTTGAACCAATTATCTGAAGCTTCATCTCCGCATAGTTTTCCATGACATTGACATAGTCGTTCGGTCCGATACAGATCTGATAGTGGAATTCGGTCCTTGTTCCAGAATCGTCATTATAACCGATCGAATAGCGGCTGAATATTTTCGCGAAACCATTCAGGCTGTCATGGGTTTTTACGAAATTCAACACACTGTCGAGATTGTACACTACCGTGCCGACATTATAGTTGTGATCCCACCAGTCAGCCAGAAACCAGTCCGCATCGGCAGGGGTATCCTTCTGGATCAGGACCTCTCCTCCGCCATAAGGCTTGGTGGTATCAAGCGGTTTGTCGAAGAGGATGAGCGCGAATTTGCGCGTGTTGTAATTTTCATTCAGGATAGCGATTTTCCCGTCGTCGGTGTAAGAGGAGTAGGATCTGCCGGGCAATTCGTTTCCATAATAGCGATGGTCAAAATATTTACCGAAATGAATGATCGTATTGTACTTCTCTGCGTATTCGACGAGTTTGGACAGCGGCACCGGATCGCTATCGATCGATCGGTAGATCTCGTAGGTCAGGTAGATGTGCGTGGCGTCATCCGAGAGGTACAGTCTGTACCGGACCGGAAATGGCTTATCCGGATACAGCAGATTCTGTCTCTCCGCCATAAGTTTTTTTACAAACTCCTCCGGCAAAGCGACAGCGAACTGGTCGCCCGATGCGATGTCATAGCAATAGATGCTGCCGCCCTTGCCGTGCAGATCCGTATAATAAAAAATGTATTTGCCGGTTTTGTCGAAAAGATAGACACTCGCGCCTCGGCTGACGACCGGCGCGGGCTGCAGCAGGTCTTCGGACACGGATTGCGTCGGTTTTGGGATGTCCTGGGATTTATCCTGGAATGATCCGCTGCTGTTCAGCGTTGAATCTGAATAATTCCGGCTGACGACATATGATCCGATCGATGATAATGCAGTTTCACTCTGATTGCTGAAATTCAGAAAGCCCGCGAGCACAGGAGAAAGACTTCCGGATGCCAGCGACGTTCTGGCTTCTTGCATGGACATGCTTTGTGCGGAGGAACCGGCAGTCGGTGCGGCAAGCTGTACCCCGTTGTCCGGATCGACGATGTGCACCATTTTGCCTGTGCGTACATCCAATGAATACAGATCATAGTGGAGGGCCGTATCGAAAGCCGACAGGATAAGTTTGCCGGCTGCATCATCATACGCCGCAATGTCGATCCCCCCTTTTGTTTCCCAGGAGGCATCCTCGACAAGGACAACATCCTCTTTGGATACGAGGTTCATCCGGTGTATTTGATTCTTTGCAAAATATAGCATAAATTGGTCATCCGATGTAAAGAACGGATAACTCTCCGTTGTGATGAATGTCTTGGTGCCGGTGGCGATTTGATAGATACAGCGCAGATTCTTGTTTCCGTTTTTAAAGATCGAATACCAGACATATCGGTTATCGGGCGACAGGGCAAACATGTCCGTTGCATTTGCCTCCGAGACAATGTTTTTCTTTGTTCCTGATACGATGTCGGTCAGGTAGATCTTCCATTCGGAGGAGTATTCGGGGATCGTGATCAGCGTGGAGTAGTCCTTGAAAATCTGCCAACCATCCAGATGGTTCAGATCCTCTTTGATTTTAAGGAAATCTCCCGTCTGCAGGTTGAATCGATACGTGCTTTTGAATGCATCTTTGGAGCTCCTGATATCGATCAGCGCAAATTCGTCGCTTGGCGTACAATCCTTGAAATAGATCCTGTCGGTCTCCTGCATAATCCCGGCGGGAATCAGGATTTCTCTAATGGAATGGTCGATGCATTCGATGGTTCCCGTCTTTACATTGAACCGGAAATTCCTGCAATTTTTGTGTTCTTCTGTCTTGAAAATGGCATCTTTCTGGGCATTGACATAAATATACTGCGAGGAAAGCGTCTGCTGGAACGTTGTGCCCGGCAGGAAGTTCTGGTAAAACTGGTTTGCAACCAGTTCTCCCGGCGAAAACCATTTCGGAACGGATACCACGATCGGGGTAAGGTCCTGTGAATTCACCGTCTGGCTTGTGCCGGAGGAGTTCCCGGATATATCCTGGCTTTCGGACGACGAACCGCCACTGGGCTGTCCCTGACCAGCTGAAATTCCTGCAAAAATATTATACCCGGCGATGCTTAAGACAAGGACTGCGGCCAGTGCCGGCAATGCCGCCTGTCTGGCGCCGATTCTCGTTCCGAATATTCGAAATGCGTTTTTGCCATGTCTTTCCGCTGCATCGGCTTTTCCGGTACAGGCGGCCATGATGCGCTGTTTTGTCTCCTCTTTCATCTGGATATCATTCATTACTTCGAGCAGCTTCGCTTTGTCCGGATCATTAATATTAGCAACTCCAGTGTATCGATCTCTATTGTCCTCATTATCGTTGTTCATGACAGGTATTCCTTTCTGTAGTCGAGCTTCAGCTTTTCTCTTCCGCGCTGAAGGCGTTTCTTGACCGCTGAAGCGGAAATTCCGGTGATCCGTGAAATGCCTTCGACATTGTAGCCCTCGATATAGAATAGCATGATCACTATCTTGTAGTCCTGCGGCAGTTTCATAACGGCCTCGAGTATCCCTGAATTTTCTTCGGTCTTGTAATAGTCATCCAAGTCATCAATGTTCAGGTGCTGATGTCTGAACCTGAACCTGCGCATGTCCCTGCAGATGTTGGTTGCGACCCGTATAAGCCATGCTTTCTCATGTTCAGCCCCGTTGAATGCCGGCGCTTTGGTCATGTAGCGGAGGAACGTCTCCTGGACCGCCTCTTCTGCATCATATTCGCTGCAAAGCATGACGATGCAGATTTTGAAAAGCATATTGCTGTAATCTTCGATAGCGCGACTTACTTCATTACCAGATCCGGCCGGATCATCATGAATTCCGTTTTCCATAAAGCAGGTCCTCACATTCTTCAAGTCCAATCATTATATAAAACGAACAATAACGGTGAATGGTGACAAAATTCATCCGTATCAGTTTAGTAGTGTATATTTTTTGCAATGCTTTTACGAAGTGGTCTGTTTTAACAATAAATTTTCTATTGCAGTGGAATTGTGAACAATTTTAATTGTATCTTTTACCATTATGCAAGTCAACATTTCACCACGATACAGGGCGATCGCTTACGAAAAGAAATGGAACGCAGGGATGGCAGACTGTGGAATAACTCAGGGTGCAACATGGGGACGGTTCTTGTGTTGCATAAACGAAATAAAATGCAACACAAGAACCGTCCCCATGTTGCATTACGCTATGTGGTTGCTCATCATTATGGGAAAATCAAAATATGCCTCTGATCAATATTATTCTTTACCTAAAAAACACAAATGAATTATAGGGGGCTCCTGACGGACTCACCCCAGTCGATTGCATGGTCTTTAAGACTGCTAAATCAAATTACGTTCAGAAGTTTTAATATCAGCAGGATAATGGCTATCAAGATCAGGCTATGAACCCAATTGCCTGTTTTCGGGAATCCTGAAAATACTCTTCCGCCGAAAGCGCCGAGTAACCAAAGGACAAATATGATGATAATGACTGTCCACATTGTATCTTCCTCCTTTGTTTTTTATCAGTTGTTTCTACTGGTTAACAATCGCATTATAAATATGAATTCACTAGCTTGATTGATAAATATTATTATACATATTATTCTAATTGTTTGTCAAGTTATTTGTCATATTATAATTCAAATTTAAATTTCAATGATTTATAAACTATACCAGAGTACAATTTTAACGATTGATCGGCAGATAATTTTGATATCATGAAAACGGTCCCATTGAAAAGTTCAATTTTACTCTGATTCATCTGGTATAAAACATTTATATTTGATAATTTGAAATATTATACAACAATTGTGCGAGTATTTCTTTTTCACTATTGACTGTGATACAAAATAGTGTTAATTTAGTAAATAGAAAGTAAATGCCAGGGTAGTTTTTTATTGTTATTGGGAGCGTTTTCAATGTAATTATGATGGATGAGGAGCGTGTCACTATTGAACAGTATTTATGATGTTGCCAAGCTGGCCAATGTTTCTAAAAGCATGGTGTCAAGGGTGTTGAATCATTCCGGGCCCGTTAAAGAAGAGAAAAAGAAACGAGTGATGGATGCTGTACGGCAATTGAATTATCATCCCAACGGCTCTGCAAGAGCCCTCGTTTTGAAAAAAAGCAAGGTCATCGGTGTTGTGGTAAGGGAGCTTCTGGGGCATGTGTTTTACAACAAATTTGTTGAGGGAATTTACCAGGAAGCAAGCAAACGCGGTTACGGCGTACTTTTCTGCATAAACAACATTCATCAAAGCGGGAATGCGAATGTTCATTATTCCACATTTCTGATGGACAAGGCCGATGGAATCATATTCCTTGGACACGATGCCGTTACGCGCGAGGATGTCATCAGCATCAAGGATCAGAATTTTCCTTTAGTGATAATTGACAGCAACTACAATATACCCGGTGTACCTTCCATTAATGTCAATAACTACGATGGAGCCTATAAGGCGGTACGATATCTGATACAGGCCGGGCACAAGCGCATCGCTCATATCATGGGCAATATAGACGCGTTCGATGCCGACGAGCGTTTTAGCGGCTACCGCCAGGCACTCCTCGATTATAAACTGCCGTATGATGAGAAATTAGTCATCAAGGGAAACTACTTTTTCAACGAATCCTACGCCGCTTCAAACCGTCTTCTGGATGAAAGGCATGACTTCACGGCAATATTCTGTGCAAATGACGACATGGCCTGCGGCTTTATCCAAAGCGCCGTGGAACACGGCCTCAGAATCCCGGAGGATATTTCCGTGGTCGGGTTTGACGATATTTGTTTGATGCAAGCCAATATCAACTGCGGTATCAATCTGACAACAATAAGGCAGCCCCGATATGAAATGGGCGGATATGCAGTGGGGATGCTTGTGGACGAAATCGAAAAAGACGTGGTTGGAAGCAGCATCAATATTGATCTTGAATTGATTGTCCGGGATTCCGTCGCAGCAATTCAGGCACCCTGATAAAACACTCGTACTTTATTAAATTTTGAAGGGAGCGGGAACAATGAAAAACAGTAATCGCATCGGAGCCAAAAATTGGGCTCTCATCTGGATTCTCGGAATGGCAGGTCAAATTTGCTGGAATGTTGAAAACTCATGGTTCAATACATTCGTTTATGCAAAAATTGCGCCTGATCCGTCCATTATCGCCTGGATGGTTGGCATTAGCGCGGTGACAACAACTTTCGCAACTTTTTTGATCGGCACATGGGGCGACAGGATCGCACGTCGAAAACCTTTTATCGTATTCGGATACATATTATGGGGTATGTTTACAATCGCTTTCGGTGCCACCCAATTCATACCAAAGAACCCCATTTTTATTGCGGCCATACTTGTTATTGCAGCAGATGCTGTAATGAGCTTCTTTGGTTCAATGGGGTTTGATGCAGGATTCAGTCCGTGGACAACCGATATAACAAACGAACACAACCGGGGGAAATTGGGCGGCGCATTTGCTGCGATGCCTGTTCTTGCGACAATATTCGGAGCGATCGTATCGGGTATTATCATTGACGCAATCGATTTCTTCCCTTTCTTCATTATTATGGGCGGTTTTGTCATGCTGATGGGGTTCCTCACGCTGTTCACACTGAAAGAGTCCCCCACGCTTAAGCCCAAGCGGGATGAAAATGGTTTTTGGCATCAATTCGTTTCTGTTTTTAATATCAAGACCGTTCTAAAAAACAAAGAGCTCTTTTGGGTATTCGTTGTAATGATGGTGTATTTCATCGGATTTAATGTCTATTTTCCTTATATAACTATATATTTTGTGAATTATCTCAAACTGGACTATACAACGACAGGGATCATTCAGGGGATCGGCCTGCTTGCTGCTGTGCTTTTTACAATCCCTGCCGCACGCTTTATCGACAAGGGAAAGTCGCCCTTTGTCATCCTGATTGCGGTGGCAGTCAATTTTATCGGTCTTTTTGTGATTACTCTTTCAAACAATTTTTTCATACTATTGATAGGCGTCTTCGGTGCCGGTGTCGGATATGTCATTACACTTCAGACTCTGACGGCGTGGATTAAAAACCTTTATCCAGAAGATCAGCGCGGACAGTTTGAAGGGATTAAGCAATTATTCTATGTTTTGCTGCCAATGGTCATAGGACCGGCCATCGCGACGGGTATTATCAAAAGCATGGGGGTTTCCGGAATTATTGAAGGGAAAGCTGGCATGATCCCGACAGGATCGCTTTTCATTATATCCGCGTTTGTAACCTCCCTTACGCTTCTGCCGCTGATTCCTGCATACAGGCTGAATAAAGCTCGTATTCATTCAGTAAAAACAGAGCCGAAGGTATAATGTATGCAGCATGAAATAACAAAACCGGGCAATCTTCTTTCAAAATATGGCGTGATCACTGAACCCGGATATTCAACCCACCACGTTTTGCATTATAACCGCGAGTCGATTCACACGGCTCCCTGGCGTATAAAAGAATGGGATTTTTACCAGATAAGCAATGACCGTTTTTGCATGCAGTTCACAATAGGTCATGCCTCCTATGTCGGTTCCGTGGCCATAACGGTTTTTAACCTTGCAAATGGCAGCCGGCAGAGCGTTATGAAACTGCTGCCGCTTCCGTTTAACCGGCTGCATATGCCTCTCAGCGCGGAAGAAGGCGACGTTGCATACAAGGCAAAAGGATTTGAAATGTCATTCACGCAGGGGGAAAACAGCAGAAGGCTGTATTGCAAAATAGATGGTCCAAAAATGACTTCCGTAGATGTGGACATTACATTGAGCCAGCCTGACAAGTCGTCTCTCGTGATCGCAACACCATACCGGGAAAACCCGTATGCTTTTTACTATAATCAAAAAATAAACTGCATGCCTGCATCGGGTCGGGCGATGATAGGCGGAGTAGAATATCCCGTTCATCCTGATGACACCTTTGGCCTTCTTGACTGGGGGCGGGGCGTCTGGCTTTATAAGAATGAGTGGTTCTGGAGCAATGGCAGCCAAATGATTGATGGCAGGCGTTTCGGGTTCAATCTTGGCTATGGCTTCGGAGACACTTCGGCGGCAACCGAAAACATGCTGTTCTATGATGGGACCTGCCATAAGCTGGAAGATGTGAAATTTAACATTCCGAATGGCGATTACACCAGGCCATGGACATTTACAAGCAGTGACAATCGTTTCGAAATGGATTTTGTACCGGTATACGATAATTATACCGAAACCAAAATGCTTGTTATTAATAATAATTGTCATCAGGTTTTTGGCAGATTCACGGGGAAAGCCGTACTTGATGATGGCAGAGTTATTAATGTAAAAAACCTGATGGCATTTGCAGAGCACGCTATTAACCGTTGGTAAATAGTGTTTTGGGAAACATCCATATTGCAAAAGCAGACATTGGTTTCAGATATCATCATATGGATGTAAAACTCTATTTTTTTTCATCACAAACCAGGCGTGTTCCATCATGAACTGAAGCCGGAAAGTCCATATTAAGCGGAGTATTTTACCATCTATATCTATTTTTACGGAAAGATTCCCCTGATTTGTTTTGCTTTCACCACACGGCCGACGGAAAGCATATAAGCCGCCATCCGCAGGGACACATTGCTCTCCGATTTGATTTTCCATACCTCGTCGAAACTCTTGATCATAATTTTCTGAAGCATTTTATTCACATCTGCCAAATCCCAGAAGGTCGCCTGAAGGTTCTGGACCCATTCGAAATAGGAAACCACCACACCGCCCGCATTCGCAAGAATATCTGGAATCAGTACCACGCCCCGGGCTTCCAGAATCGCATCCGCTTCAACCGTGGTCGGTCCGTTGGCGGCCTCTACGATGATTTTCGCCTTGACATCGGAAGCAATCGCCTTGGTGATCTGGTTTTCCAATGCCGCGGGAATCAGAATATCCGTCTGTACTTTCAGCAATTCGGAGTTGGAGATTTCTTTCGTTCCCATCGAAGAATACCCTTTGAGCAGATGGGAGGGATTTTCCTTTATATAGTTGTTGATGGCCGAGATATCAAGCCCGTCCGGATTGTACAATCCGCAGCTCACATCACTGATCGCCACAACTTTGCATCCCTGTTCATACAGAATGGTCGCCACAGTTCCGCCAACGTTTCCATACCCTTGGATCGCAATGCTGGACTCTGCCAGGTTGATCCCCATCTTCGATGTGATTTCACTGACGATGATGGAAACCCCTTTTCCGGTCGCTTCGCCTCTTCCCACCGACCCTCCGATATCAATCGGTTTCCCTGTCACCACGCCCGGCACCGCGTAGCCCTGGAACGTGCTGTAGGTATCCATGATCCATCCCATGATCTGCGCGTTCGTACCGACATCGGGTGCCGGAATATCCTTTTCCGGTCCGAGAAGGGGAAGGATCGCCGCCGTATATCTTCTTGTCATCCGGCATAATTCCCCCTGTGAGAGTTTTGATGGATCCACCGCAATTCCGCCTTTGGCTCCGCCGAAAGGAATATTTACCACAGCACATTTCAACGTCATCCATGCAGCCAGAGCTTTGACTTCCTGGATCTCGACGTTTGGATGGAACCGGATGCCTCCCTTGCAGGGACCGCGCGAGCTGGAATGCTGCACCCGGTACCCCGTGAACACCTCGATATGTCCGTCATCCATCTGGACAGGGACCGCTACTGTCAGTTCTCTTTCCGGCACCGTCAGTGCGACGTAATCGTTCTTCTTCAAGCCGAGGTTGTCCGCGGCTTTTCCTAATATTTCCAGCATGTTTTCATAGGGATTATACATTTTTTCCATCTTTCTTCCTCCTTCTTGTTTCCATTTCAATGGTGGCATAAGAACCATAGGAACAGGGTTATTGCCAATAAGTCGGCACAGCCGCCCGGACTGATATTTTTCCGAATAAATTCCTGATCCAGCAGTTCGATTGATTTTCGCCCTTGAGGCGAAAGCATGCCACCTTCTTCCCAGATTCTTGCAGCCTCTTTTTTCACGTACCGGGCGGTGGCCAGGTCATGGCGTGCCATTACATTGGTATCACTGACCTTGGACATTAACCGGATCAGCGTATGTACCAGTACATCGTTGTCTGATATTTTTTTTCGGAAAAGGGATTCCATCATCGGATATGCAAAGAGGCGAACATTCTCGAATCCACTTTCGGCTTCGCCGCGCGCTCCTTTTTCCCCATAACGCATATAGACCCGTTCCCCCGGTGAAAAAAACATTTTTCGGTCCAGCCCTGCGAATTCCCTGTCACATAACCCTTTGGTCATTGCGGCAACCATATCGCATAAAGATTCCGGAGTCGGACTCGAATCGCTTCCAGCAAGAATCCTGCCGGCTGCTCCGCATAGAAGGCCCATGGAGAAAAGCATTCCCTTATGAGTATTCACACCGCCTGTGGCCCGGAACATTTCCTTTTCAGCATTGATGCCCGTCCTTCTCAATTCTGCAAATAATAACGCAAGGTCCTGCCCGGCACTGCGTTGACCAGCTTCGGCAAATTGGTGCATGAAAGGCGCCAAGGCTGCAATACTGCATTTAAAAGTGTCAAGATCCATGTCATGGTGGGCGCCACAGTTGTTCCGGTCGACCAGTCCCGGTTTGGGAGTTGCCAGGACCTCCTGGAGCATGGATTCTGCCGCATAACGGCTTATGATGTCAATCGAAAGTTTCATGTTCCACTGATCTCCTGTTTTATTGTCCGTGTGAGAGGATCTACAATCGGTTTCGCAGCGGCAGAGGTCAGATATTGCCAAGTCGGATCCGGCACCAGAGGCCTCACCATTCCAAGTTGCCCGGATGCCATCAATTTCCGGACACGGCTTGCGCTGATCGCTTCTCCATCGGCACACAGTCGGGGAATCACATCGAAGGTTATTCCATGACAGGGCAGTTCCCTGCCCATTACAGCATTATAGGTCGCGGTAACCGGATCGAAAGGCTCTTCGCCTGCAAAGCGCCTGCTGATATTCAGTGCCGGCGCAATGTGCCGTGAGAAGATATCCACATCAAGTTTCGCCTGTATTTCAACAATATTCGAATTTTCTTTTAAAAAATAGGTCGGGAAAGTAGCGGAAGAAATAATGTAGTCACTGCCTTCATGAACAGACAAATTGTCCAGATGGTTCGTTCCCTGTCTGACCAGATCCAATCGGACCGAATAAGGAAAAATGGATCGTTCCTCTTTGACAAGGAAAATATTCAGCCAGTCACAGCGTGCTGCCGCTTGTTCAACTAGATGTTGATGTCCCAGAGTAAATGGATTGCAGTTCATGACAATGGATCCATTGACTCCGGGGTGCTGATGATGATGCAAATCATTCCGATAAGACGACAGTCCTTGATGATCGCTTTCCAGCAGAATTACTTCTGAGGTTTTGCCAACAGGATGGAACCCCAGACTTTGGAATATTTCGGAATTATACGGTTTGGTATATATAAAAACATTGTTTTTTCCTTGGTCCCGAAGCAAAGAATACAGATGGGAGATCAACTTGCTGGTCAATCCGCAAGATCGCCAGTTTTCATCAACCGCAACACATTTGATAATATTTTTATAATATCCGCCTCCGGCCACCATCGTCCCGTTTTCAAACACTCCGACATAATACTCCAATTCTTCAAGCTTAAGATTAAAACGCGTCAGAAATGATTCGATCTGCGAACGGGATCCGGTCTGGTCCAACAAGAACTCTCTGAACTCCAGATTCAAATCATTCAAGGATACCACCTCCCACCTTGGCTATCATTTCTTTGATTCTAAGTTGAAGCTCAAAAATGCTATGTGTTTGATTACGGGAACAATACACCCCTTCCTTCCCGCACAGCAAGCACTTTCTTCTGGGTAATCCGATCTGATCCCGGCTGATCGGCTTATTGCCGCTATCAAAAACATCCATATCAAACAATCTGCCAAGCGGATGATGATCTTCGATTTCGCATGTTTCTTTCTTCATTTCAATGGATGGAAAATCAAACAGGAAATACCCCTCGATCCCTGTATTCTTCTTGACTATTTGCTCATGCTTGCATATAATCCCGGCAGTATTGGTGAAATCATGAATCGCCTTGACTCCTTGAGAATGGATAAACAGGCTGACGTCATTATATTTGACCGGACCGGGCATATTAATCGTAAAACAAATCAACGTACATTGATATCTGGCAATCAGATCGCTTTGAATCGCTGCCCGGATTTCACGGGCGTCTAGCACTTCAAGCAGACTGACTTCATCCATGCGGCTCACCGTCTTTTATTTCATGAATGACATCAATAATCGAACCATCCCTGTAAGTGACAATGCCTACGACTTTATCCCCTAAAGGAAGGGGGTCCGGTTTGCCGGCAACTTTTTCAGCACGCAATTTCAACTCTTCAATCGGGGTAACATTGATATGGGCTGCACGAAGCCGTTCGGCTATTTCCGGCCTTCTCGGATTTACTGCGACCCCCTGGTCTGTCACAATGACATCAACCGTTTCTCCGGGTGTGACCACCGTATTGACATGGTCCAGAATCGACGGCATACGGCCTCTGATCAATGGCATGACCAGGATGGAGAGAGCCGCACCGGCTGCGCAGTCCTGATGTCCCCCTATCGCACCGCGGATAATACCGTCTGATCCGGTAAGGACATTGATATTGAAATCAATATCCGCTTCCAGTGCAGATAGGATGACAACATCCAGTTGATTGACCGCGGATCCTTCATTGAACGGATCGGCATAGTAATCTGCGTCAATCTGCTGGTGAAAGCGGTTTGTTTTTAATGACAGTGCAGCATCGAGATCAAAACTCTGGACATCCAGTATTTTTTTAATCAAGCCTTCCTCATGCAGTTTCACGATTTGTCCGGTAATCCCGCCAAGTGCAAAGCTGGCTATAATCTTGCGTTCGATCATTTTTTCCCGCAAGAAGCGTGTGACAGCCAGGGAAGCCCCGCCGGATCCGGTCTGCAGGGAAAACCCGTCTTTAAAATAACCGGATGCCACAATCACATCGGCTGCAGCCTGTGCGACAAGCAGATCATGCGGATTTTGCGAAAAGCGTGTCGCGTCGGACATGATTTTTTCTTTATCGCCAATTTCAGCCATTTCGACAATATAGTCCACCTGGGACTGCGGAATACCGAATGGAACATTCGGGTAATCCACAACATTGTCCGTAATGATGATGACTTTTTTTGCATATTGCGCATCCACCTTGGCATATCCCATGGATCCGCAGTCTGATTTCCCTTTCCCTTCCCGTGAATAGCCATTGGCATTGCCATACGGGTCGCAGGAGGGCGCCCCGAGAAAAGCGACATCTATAGGCAGACGGCCATCCGCAATCGCACTGGCACGACCGCCATGCGATCTGAAAATGACTGGTTCAGCCATAATTCCATGAGAAACCGCATTGGCTAATTCGCCACGCAAGCCACTGGTTTCAATTCGACGGACCAGTCCGTTTTTGATATGCTCGATCATGGGGGAATGAACCGTCGTCAAACTGCTGGCCGCAACGGTAAGGTTTTTAAATCCCATTTGACTCAATTGGTCAAGGACTTGATTGACAATAAAATCTCCCGCTCTGAAATGATGGTGAAAAGAGATTGTCATCCCATCTTGCAAACCGGAAAGCCGGATTGCTGTTTCCAATGAATCGACGATTTTGCTTTTTGATTTCTGCCTTTCATCAAGTGGACTCGGATTCTTTACCGTCAATTTTTTATTTTTTCCAAAATCGAATTCTTTGTATTCCCCATACTGTGATATTTCATTGATCGGATTCTTTCTGTGCTCATTCATTGGTTTATATCCTCCGCGAACAGGGTATTGGCAGCGATGGACAGATCGATGATGCGCTGTGCTCTTATGACGATAGGCCGGTCAATCATTTTACCATCGAGTGCAATCACCCCTGAGCCCTTTTCTTCCGCTTGTTTCAATGCATAGATGATACGTCTGGCCTTAGTGACCTCCGCCTCCGTAGGGGTGAATACTTTATGGATAAGAGCAATCTGGCGGGGATTGATGACCGATTTGCCATCAAACCCCAGCTGTTTGATCAGTCTGGTCTCTTCCATCAGTCCATCCGCATCATTGACATCTGAAAACACCGTGTCAATCGCATCGATTCCAGCCGCCCGGGCTGCCAGAATAATCTGGGAACGGGCAAACAGGAGCTCGATGCCGTCTTTGGAACGGGTGGTTTTTAGATCCGCAACAAAATCTTCCGCGCCTAAAGCCATCGCAACAAGTCTTTTGGACGATACTGCAATTGCATATGCATTGATGACGCCCATTGCCCCTTCGATTGCCGCCATCATTTTCGTCGTACCGACTTCTATTCCCATTGATTTTTCAACACGGGAAATTTCATTTTCGACATCGATGATATCCTTTGCTGTTTCGGTTTTTGGCAGCCGGATGACATGGACTCCGGCATGGACCATGGCTTCAATATCGGATAAGCCATAGGGTGTGCTAAGCGGATTGACTCTGACCACCAGTTCTTTCCTGTTATAATCGATTGTTTTTAAAGCATTATAGACAAGAATGCGGGCCGCATCCTTTTCTTTTAAAGATACTGAATCCTCCAGATCAAACATAATGGAATCAGAACCATAAATGTGCGCATCTTGCATCATTCCAGGATTATTGCCCGGAACAAACAACATGGTTCGACGTAGTTTCTGCATACTGATCCTATCTCCTTTACCACCTATACTTTTCAGATTGGCATCCACGAAGAATGGCTGCTGTGACACGGGCACGAATCGTACAATCCAGTGAGCCTTTGTCAATGGCATGGACATTCACATTGTCGAGACCATACTCCGCAATTGTATTTTTTATCGTTGCTTTGATTTGTCCGCCAAATTGATTTTCAACCGTGCTCTCAAGCGTTATCGTGATTCCAGGACTTTCACTTTCGGTAATTTCGATAAGAATATCCCCGGATTCCATGGTTCCTGCTATCCCTGTATTTATTAGCCTCACGATGTTATTTCCTCCTTAATAGATTTGCAAGGGAGGTGCATTTCATGCAAACATTGATGAAATGCCTGACGATCCATACCAGTTCATAAGGATCGTTTTCCTCCTATGAAAATACTATTCCTGCGTATTCATTGAACCGGCTGATCCATTCTTTCCTTGATCCTCAGGAGGAACTCCTCTGTTCCGACAATGGTTTTCTGCGGCGCTGCAGAAAGCGCATCAAGGTCCTTGGTAAAGATACCGTCTTCAATCAGGCGAAGGGATACTCTTTCCAGTTTGTCAGCAAATAATGCCAGCTCGGTATTGCCGTCCATATTGCCTCGTTTCCGGAGTGCGCCGGTCCAGGCAAATAGAGTCGCCATCGAATTGGTGGATGTCTTTTCGCCTTTCAGATAATTGTAATAGTGCTTCTGGACTGTGCCATGGGCCGCTTCATATTCATAGAAGCCTTCGGGTGAAACCAAAACCGATGTCATCATCGCCAGACTGCCGAAAGCCGTGGCAACCATGTCTGACATGACATCGCCATCATAATTTTTACATGCCCAGAGCATGCCGCCTTCCGAACGGATAACCCGGGCGACCAGGTCGTCGATCAGGGTGTAGAAGTACTGAATTCCTGCTGCCGCATAGAGGGGCTTGAATTCATTGTCATAAACTTCCTGGAATATATCCTTGAAATTGCGGTCATAAATCTTTGAAATGGTTTCCTTGGTTGAAAACCAAAGGTCGATCTTCTGATCCAGGGCATAGGTAAAGCAGGATTTGGCGAAGTTTATGATCGAGGCATCCAGGTTGTGCATCCCCATGACGACTCCCTTGTCTTTGAAATTGTGAATCGTCTGGCGGGTAATCTGACCGTCTTCCCCGGTAAAAACCATCTCGACCTTTCCCGGCTTGTCTACTCGGAATTCAGAGTTCTTGTAGATATCCCCGTAGGCATGTCTGGCAATGGTTATCGGCCTGGTCCAGGTTGGAATGAATGGTTTCAGGTTGCTTACAATGATCGGGGTGCGGAAGACGGTTCCATCCAGGATGCTGCGGATTGTGCCGTTCGGACTTTTCCACATTTGCTTCAGGCTGTATTCTGTGACTCGGTCGGCATTGGGTGTGATGGTAGCACATTTGACACCAACTCCATATTTCTTGATCGCATTGGCAGAATCGATGGTGATCTGATCGCATGTTTCATCACGATGGGATAGACCAAGATCATAATACTCCGTATTCAGGTCGATATACGGCTTCAGTAGAATCGTTTTGATCATCTCCCAGATGATCCTTGTCATCTCATCGCCATCCATTTCAACCAAAGGTGTCTTCATGATAATTTTACTGCTCATTTTACAAATCTCCTGACAATCATATTTTAAAAAATTTGATTCATTGATGGATCATCTGTTCATGCTGGCTTTGATCCATGGCAATTTACCGCCGGTCTTCAGGATCTCTGCATCAAGGGAGGACAATGTGTGGCATAACTCGATCCGTTTGCCTTTGGTCCGATTTTCTAACAGGACTTCCTTTTTGAGGTCGCCGATTTGAACATCCAGCTCATCTCCTTGATCAATCAGGTCATAGTCCTCCGGGTTTTTAAAGGTCAATGGTACAATGCCGAAGTTGATCAGATTGGCCAGATGAATACGGGCGAAGGATTTGACAATGACAGCCTTGATCCCCAGATATTTGGGGGCCAGAGCGGCATGTTCGCGACTGGATCCCTGGCCGTAATTGTCGCCGCCAATGATGAATCCGCCTTTCCCATCGATCGCGCGCTGATAAAAATCGGGGTCGACCGATTCGAAAACGAATTTGGATATCGCCGGAATATTGCTGCGCAGCGGAAGGATTTTGGCACCGGCCGGCATGATATGGTCCGTTGTGATGTTGTCACCGGTCTTGATGATGACCCGGCCGCTCAGGTTGTCTGCGAGTGGCGGAAAATCCGGAAGGGGTTTGATATTCGGGCCGCGGATAATTTCAATTTTTATCGCTTCTTCCAGCGGCAATGGCCGCAGAATCATATTATCGTTACTTGAATAGGTTATTGGGAGGTCAATGGAAGGATACTCCCCCAATGTACGCGGATCGGTGATCACACCCGTCAGGGCGGCAGCGGCAGCGACTTCAGGGCTGGCCAGGAAAATTTCCGCATCCTTTGTTCCACTGCGACCTTCGAAATTTCGGTTGAATGTCCTGACCGATACCCCTTTCGAACAAGGCGCGCCTCCCATGCCGATACATGGACCGCAGGCATTTTCTAAAATTCGGGCACCGGCTTTGATCAGTTCTTTCAGTTCGCCGCTGTCGATCAAGTGCTCGACAACCTGGCGCGACCCCGGACTGATGGATAATTGCAGATTTTTATGAATCGTTTTTCCTTTCAGAATGCCTGCTACAATCTTGAGGTCTCTTAAAGAAGAGTTGGTGCAGGAGCCGATGGCTACCTGATCAACGTTCAAGCCTGCGACTTCACGGACCGTTTTAACATTTCCGGGACTGTGCGGCAAAGCGATCATTGGCTCCAGATGATTCAGATCGATCTCGATGATTTCATCGTAGACAGCGCCTTCATCCGCCAGGATTTCTGTCCAGTCAGACTCCCTTCCCTGTGCTTTAAGGAATTTTCGGGTTGCCTCGTCGCTCGGAAATATACTGGTTGTACAGCCGGTTTCTGTCCCCATGTTGGTGATTGTCGCCCGGTCAGGCACACTGAGCGATGCAACGCCAGGGCCAAAGTATTCCAGGACTTTGCCTGTTCCCCCATCGACATTGGTACGCCGCAGGACTTCGAGAATAACATCTTTTGCCGAAACCCAATCCGCCAGTCTGCCCAGCAGACGAACCCCCACGATCTTCGGATACCTGATCCGAAACGGGGAGCCAGCCATAACCACCGCCACATCCAATCCGCCGGCGCCGATGGCGAAACAGCACATCCCCCCTGCAGTTGGAGTATGGCTGTCCGACCCGATCAGGGTTTTGCCGGGTTTGGCAAACCGCTCCAAATAAACCTGATGACAAATACCATTCCCCGGCTTTAAAAAATGAATCCCGTATCTTTGTGCGACACTCTGCAGATACCGATGGTCGTCCGCATTCTTATTATCGGACTGCAGCGTGTTGTGATCAACAAAGCTGACACTTGATTCTGTCTGGATATAATTGATGCCAATCGACTCAAATTGGAGATAAGCCATAGTACCTGTGGCATCCTGGGTCAGCGTACTGTCAATTTTCAGGGTGATTTCTTCTCCTGCTTTGGGAGTACCCCCCGCAATGTGGCTCATCAGCAGCTTTTCGGTTACTGTCTTCAAAAATCCATACCTCCTGTATCTTTATATGGGATCCCCTTAATACTCCACTTTCCACATGTAACGCCGATCTTCCATCGAAACGCCGCGTACATTTGCCATGACGGAGACGAAGAAGCGCTCGATCGGAATCATGATTACCGAATTAAAGTACTCGGCGACCTTCGCATCAATCACTTCGATTCCGGTATTTTTGGCATCAATGACGATGAAGTGTCTGGCATATTTTTTCATGAAAGTCAAGGCTCTTTCGTCAAGCACACGGGTACTTCCAGTACACATCAGCAGGATCATGGCCAGTTTCTCATCGGTCGTCTCGAATGGTCCATGGAAATATTCGCCACTGTGCATGGTTACGGCGTGACGGCATTGCATCTCCTGGAGGTGACAGCAGGCCATTGTGTAGGCGGTGCCGAGCAGCGGACCATTCGCAAGGACATAAAATATTTCATCATGCTTGAAATCGTTGCCGAATTTTTCCGCAGCAGTTTTCATATTTATTTTAGAGTCGGCGATAATTTTATCGATATGGCAGTAAGCAGCCATTGCCTCTTGATAATGGGGATAGTTTTCAAACTGATAAAGAATTTCAAAGCCTAATTTCAAAGCCATCGCCTGATTGCCTTGGGAATAAATCTGATTGTCACCATGGGAATAAACAATCGTATATTGACCATTCTGAGCCATGGCGCTATCCGGGAAACCGGTCATCGAAATAGTGACAGCGCCTTTGGCATTGGCAACCTTGACGGCTTCCACGGTTTCGGCAGTTGCTTTCATCGAGCAGATAATGCAGATGCAGCGTTCATCCAGAGATTTTGGCGGCAAACTGACAAATTCGCTGCTATTGAACAGGCTGGTGCCGATGGCCTTTGTCTCTCTCTCCAGCATGTATTTGCTTGGATAAATGGCAGCATTTGATCCGCCGCAAGCGACATAAATCACCGATTTCAGACCTCCGACCGTGTCCATTTTCGTTTTGATCTGGTTGATGATCTGTTTAATATCCATTATAAAAACCCTTTCTATTTGCCGCTCAACCCGGAATCCGTCAGCAGACGGGTTCCGAATTGATGCAGCCTTGTTAGTGACTTAACCTTTACGTTAAATAATTATTTTTTGACATATGTTTTTTCTAGTGCGATGCCGGAATTGTAGGTCAGGATGCCTGACAGGTTGGTGAACCCTTCGACTTTTGTGGAGCGGGCAAAGACCTGCTCGCGATAGTTGATGTAGACAAATGGGGACAGGTCAAGGAGACGTTTTCTCAGTTTGTCATAAATCTCGGCGCGCTTGGCCGCATCAAGGGTCGTACGGCCTTCGTTCAGAAGATTGTCGACCTCGGTGTCGGAGAAATACGGAGAGCCGTTCATGCGGACATCACCGGAAGCAAAGTAATTGGTCGTCCAGTCCATATCGACGATGTTGCCCGCGGTACCGGAAACCAGAATCTCATAGTCGCCTTTATTGGAGCGGTCGATTCGCGTTGACCAGTCAGGCAGCTCTACTTCCGCTTGAATACCGATTGCCTTCAGGCTGTCTTGGACTACAATAGCAGTCTGCTTGTGGAATTCATAGGTTGAGGTGGACAGAATCTTGATTTTGAAACCATTCGAATAACCGGCTTCTGCTAGCAGCGCTTTGGCTTTGGTCAGGTCATAGGAGAAATAGTTGTCGTATTTGCCGTCGTAATTATTCTGTCCTTTCAAGGTCGGGAACCCGAATATTTCAGTTCCGCGGCCCATGAAAGCGGTGTTGATGACACCCTTGCGGTCAATGGCGTAGGCAATGGCCTGGCGAACCTTCGGATTAGCGAGAGGGCCTGATTTGCAGTTGAATTGCAGACACATGAACGGGGCTACCGAGATGTCAACTTTGATGCTGCTGTCTTTTTCAAAGGCAATGACATCTTTGGAGGCAACATAGTCAATCAGGTCTACTTCACCCGTTTTGAGGGCATTGGCACGGGTTGTTGCGTCAGCGATGATGGTGAAACGAATGCTTTTGCTCTTTGGCATG
>CAZJXH010000001.1:13355-52556 GCA_964549475.1 uncultured Oscillospiraceae bacterium | reverse complement strand
TTGCAGAAGGCCGGGGACGTGCGCAGGCCGACAGCCTTCGCAGCGCGCGGAAGGATGTCAAAGCGAAAAAATTGAAAGCTTCTGCGAATCATGAGGAATACACCGAGGTGTTGTCCAATTTGCTGAAGCGCGGGGATATTTTCATTGTAAACGCCGGTGATCAGATTCCGATGGACGGGGAGGTCATTGAAGGGGTTGCTTCGGTTGATGAGAGCGCCATCACCGGAGAATCGGCTCCGGTCATCCGTGAGTCCGGCGGCGACCGGAGCGCCGTGACAGGCGGAACCACGGTAATTTCCGACTGGCTGGTAGTAAAGGTAACAGCGGAAGCCGGGGAAAGCTTTCTGGACAAGATGATCGCCATGGTCGAAGGCGCATCCCGCAAAAAGACGCCGAATGAAATCGCCTTGCAGATTCTTCTTGTCACGCTTACAATTATTTTTCTGGTTGTTACCGCAACATTGCTTCCTTTTTCCGCATTTGCCAGCAAACAGGCGGGAAGCGGATCTGCTGTATCAGTAACCAATATCATCGCACTCCTTGTCTGTCTTGCTCCGACAACCATCGGCGCACTGCTTTCCTCTATCGGAATCGCAGGGATGAGCAGGCTTAATCAGGCTAACGTGCTGGCTATGAGCGGGCGCGCTATCGAAGCCGCAGGGGATGTGGATGTTCTTCTTCTCGACAAAACCGGAACCATCACGCTTGGAAACCGCCAGGCCAGTGAATTCATCCCGGTCAGAGGCGTGACGGAACAAGAGCTTGCCGATGCTGCGCAGCTTTCCTCCATTGCGGACGAAACCGCCGAGGGACGCAGCATTGTGGTTCTGGCGAAGGAGCGGTTCGGCATCCGCGGACGGGAACTTTCCAATCTGAATGCTTTTTTTATCGAGTTTTCAGCAAAGACACGGATCAGCGGAATCGATTTTCAGAATAATGAAATTCGGACAGGCGCTGCGGACGCAGTTAAAAATTATGTCATTGATAAAGGCGGCATTTATCCGGAGGAATGCGACAATTATGTCAGACAGGTGGCGAACAAAGGCGGGACTCTTCTAGTTGTAGCAAACAACGGAATGAACCTGGGCGTAATCTATCTGAAAGACATTGTGAAAAACGGCGTCAAGGAGCGTTTCGAAGATCTGCGGAAAATGGGCATAAAAACCATCATGATCACGGGCGACAATCCGATGACCGCAGCGGCAATCGCAGCGGAAGCAGGGGTGGATGACTTTCTTGCCGAAGCGACGCCGGAAGCGAAGCTTGCCCTGATTCGCGACTACCAGGCAAAGGGGCATATGGTGGCGATGACAGGCGACGGCACGAACGACGCGCCCGCCCTTGCACAGGCGGATGTCGCGGTTGCCATGAACTCGGGCACCCAGGCGGCAAAAGAGGCAGGAAACATGATTGATCTGGATTCCAGCCCGACGAAGCTGATCGATATCGTCCGGATCGGCAAGCAGCTGCTGATGACCCGCGGCTCGCTCACTACATTCAGTGTGGCGAACGATGTTGCTAAGTATTTTGCAATTATTCCTGTTTTGTTTTTCGGAATCTATCCGCAGCTTTCCGCCCTCAATTTCATGAACCTGACCAGCAGCAGGAGTGCGATTCTCTCTGCGATCATCTATAATGCGCTGATTATCATTGCATTGATTCCGCTTGCACTCAAAGGGGTAAGATACCGCGAGGTCTCAGCCGGCAAGCTGCTTTCCAGGAATCTGCTGGTTTACGGTCTGGGCGGCATCGTCGCTCCGTTTATCGCAATCAAGCTGATTGATATGATTCTGACCATTTGTGGTCTTGCATAAACATAAATCGATAAAAGAAAGGAGCGGTATGATGCGATTGCATTATACTAGACATATTATGAGAAAGCTTTTGAAATTCCTGCGTCCCGCTGCGGTATGCCTTCTGGTATTCACGCTTTTGTGCGGTATCCTGTATACGGGAGCAGTCACCGGATTTGCACAATTGATTTTTCCTGACAAGGCGAACGGCAGCATCATCACAGTCACTCTCAAGAACGGCACGAAAGAAGAGATCGGATCCGAGCGGATCGCACAGGAATTCACCAAGCCGGAATACCTGATCGGCAGGCCTTCCGGCACATCGAATCTATCCCCTGTCGGAGAAGAACAAAAAAAGAGGATCGAGGAAAGAATCGACTGGTGGCATCAATTCGATCTGGAGAACAAGTCGGATATCCCCGCTGATCTGATCACCGCATCCGGCAGCGGCGTGGATCCGAATATTTCGCCCGAAGCCGCCGAATACCAGGTCGCCCGGATTGCCAAAGCAAGGGGCATAGAGGAAACCGCAGTCCGGGATATCATAGCAAAATACACAACCGGCCGATTTCTGGGCTTTTGGGGAGAACCTGCTGTAAATGTACTGAAGGTGAATCTTTCCCTGGATGGATTATTATGACATAATAAGAAGGAAGGTGGTGAGGGTTGATGGAACTCGACGAAAAACGCCCCGATCCGGATTTGCTTTTAAAAAAAATCACGGAGGATAAACCCAGCAAAAAAGGAAAACTGAAAATATTCCTGGGGTATGCGGCCGGCGTAGGGAAAACCTATGCCATGCTTGATGATGCACACGGACAGCAAAAATCCGGTGTGGATGTCGTTGTCGGATATGTGGAACCGCACACACGACCGGAGACACTTCAACTGCTTGCGGGACTTCCTGCCATACCGCCCATCACAGTGAATTATAAAAACATACAGCTCAATGAGTTTGATCTGGAAGCGGTTCTTAAGAGAAAGCCCGGTCTTGTTCTGGTTGATGAACTGGCCCATACCAACGCAGAGGGGGTACGAAATAAAAAACGCTATCAGGATGTGGAAGAACTCCTGAATGCGGGAATCGATGTCTACACTACCATCAATGTGCAGCACATCGAAAGCCTGAATGATATTGTGGAGAATATCACCAAGATTCCGGTCCGGGAAACCATACCGGATTATATTTTTGACAATGCCGAACTGGTCAAGCTGATCGATATCGCTCCGGAAGAATTGATCATGCGTTTCGAAGAGGGGAAGATCTATCGGCCCGAACAGGCAGTTACTGCGATGCAGAACTTCTTCATGAAGGAAAATCTGAGGCTTTTACGCGAAATCGCCCTGCGTAAAGTGACGGAACGGATCGGCCACGACAACCAGAACAATTACAGTCAAACCGAAAAAACACTGAATCAGCGTTTTCTAGTATGCATTGGAACCGCGCCTTCCTCCGCCCGGTGCATCCGTTGGACGGCGAGAACCGCGGAGGCTTTCCATGCTCCGTGGACCGTTTTATACGTAGAAACGCCTGCGAGTCTTTCCTTCAGCGAGGAAGAAAACAAAAGCATCCGGAATCATCTGGACCTTGCCGCGAGACTCGGCGCCCAGATTGTCACGCTGAGCGGATACGATATCGCCACCTCGGTTTCGGAATATGCGAAGCTTTCGGGCATCACCAATATAGTGATCGGGAAGAGCAGAAAGAAAAAAACACTGAAAAATTATTTTGGCAGCGATTTTGAAGAGAAGCTTCTTTCCATGCTGTCCACAACAGAACTCTATATTATTCCGGACAACGACAGAGAGAACTCCCGGAATTTCCCGCGAAAAAATCTTTTTCGCAATAATTTCACTCTTTCCGCAGGGGATACGCTGAAAAGCATCGGAATGCTTGCCATTGCCACGCTTGCATCCATGATTCTGCGTGAACTCGGCATCGGAAATCAAAATATTATCATGGCATACATTCTTTCCGTACTGGTCATATCAAGATTTACTGCCGGATATGCTTATGGAGTGGTTTCTTCTGTCCTGAGCGTGCTCCTCTTCAACTTTCTCTTTGTTGAGCCCCTGTATACTTTTAATGCGATACAGGCGGGTTATCCGATCACTTTCCTGATCATGCTTCTGGTCGCTTTGCTGACCAGCGCACTGATGGTGCGGATGAAGAAACAGGCCAAACTGGCAGTTAACAGGGAATGGAAGACCGAGGTGCTATATGAAATCAATAAGAAGCTCCTTGTTACAAGGGGACTTGCAAATATCATCGAACTGACCAATGACTATGTCACAAAGCTTTACAACCGGTCCGTCATTTTTTATCCGCAAGATCCGTTGGAAGGCGATTCGGGTGTTTTCAGACAGTCTTCCAGCGATGCGGACGCTTCCTATCTGCTGACGCCCGACGAAAAGGCAGTGGCGCACTGGGTGTTTGTCAATAAGAAGCGCGCCGGGGCCGGCACGGACACACTGATGGGTGCCGGGGCTTTTTATATGCCGATCCTGTCTCAGGGAAATGTAATCGGCGTGCTGGGAATCGCCTGTTTGAATTCGCCAAAACTCAATCATGACAATCGGGCATTTCTGCGGATGATCGCCTCTCTTGTAGCAATGGCGCTTGAACGTCAGCACCTTTCGGACGAACAGCGCAGAATCATGATTGAATCCGAAAAGGAGAATATGCGGAGCAATCTGCTGCGCGCCATCTCCCATGATTTACGGACTCCGCTGACCGCTATTTCGGGGGCCAGTTCCGCGATACTCGAAAACAAGGCTACCATCGATGAGCAAACTCGCGACAAACTGGTAAAAGACATCCGGGAGGATTCCCAATGGCTGATCCGGATGGTGGAAAACCTTCTGTCAGTCACGCGGATCAGCGAAGCCTCCATGAATGTTTCAAAAACTCCGGAAGCGGTGGAGGAAATTGTTTCCGAGTCAGTATCCAGGGTCCGAAGCAAATTCATCGGCTGCAATATCACGGTAAAAGTGCCGGAGGAGCTTCTGCTTGTTCCGATGGATGCGACGTTGATCGAACAGGTGATCATCAACCTGCTGGAGAATGCCATCAAGCACTCACAGACAGGTTCTCTGATTGAGCTGACAGTAAAAAAGACAAAAAACAGTGCGATTTTCGAGGTCAGCGACAACGGGGAAGGCATTTCCCCACAGGATCTGCCCACTTTGTTTGAAGGGTACTCCACTGGTAAAAATAAAAGCTCCGATTCTTCCCGGGGCATGGGGATCGGACTTTCCATCTGCCGTTCGATTATCAAGGCCCATAATGGAAGGATTGAAGCGAATAATAAAGAAGATGGCGGGGGCGCTGTGTTTCGTTTTATCCTGCCGCTTGACGGGAGGGATTTGAATGGATAACAAACAGGTTGTTTTGATTGTCGAAGATGAGAACGGAATCAGCAATTTTATTTCTGCAATCCTGACATCCAATGCATATCATGTCATCAAATGTCAGAAGGGAAATGAAGCGGTTTCCATGACCGCGTCCTATCGTCCGGATCTGCTTTTGCTGGATCTTGGACTTCCGGATATCGATGGCCTGGAAGTCCTGGCCCGTATCCGCCAGTGGTCGGATGTTCCGGTTATCGTGGTGACTGCGCGGGGGAATGAATCTGAAAAGGTCAAGGCACTTGACCTTGGCGCAGATGACTATATCACGAAACCATTCGGCACATTAGAGCTCCTGGCCCGCATTCGCACCGCTATCCGCCATAAACAGAAAACAAACAGCTATAATCCGCTCGATACAGAAAAAATAATCATCAGAGACCTTTCCATTGATATTATAAAAAGAACCGTAACGGTTGATGGAGAGATTATCCATTTGACACCGATCGAGTACAAGATTCTTCTCTTATTGGCGAAAAACGCCGGAAAGGTTCTTACCAACGACTCCATCAGTAAAGAAATCTGGGGTCCTTATACAAACGAGCAGAATGCTCTGCGTGTGAACATGGCGAACATCCGGCGTAAAATCGAGGAAAACCCGGCAGAACCGAACTATATATTGACAGAAGTCGGCGTAGGATACCGGATGGTCGAATAAATCCGGGCGGTTTCAGATATCAGCCAATATCAGCCAATATCAGCCGGATTGGAGGATGTCCGCTTTTTGAAACGCTCCCAGCGGGGACGCCCGATCATGGTAAAAATAAGCCCGACGACTGCCGCCACCATCCAGATCCATAGCGCGCTGCCCCAGCCGAAATGCTGCGAGACCCATCCCATCAGAAAACTGACGATGGCATTGCCTGTAAAAGTCGCCATATTGAAAAGACCGATCATCGTACCGGTCTTGTTATACTTTCCGAAATAAGCATTGATTGCCATGGTGATCGCACTGGTCACTCCCTGCATGGCAGTTGCGACGGCCAGAAGAACAATGCAGAAGACCGGCCCGAACGAAGAGCCAAAAAACAGTACCAGCCCCATTGTCATAACAGTCAAGGCATGACACAGGATAGAAGATTTAAGCTCGCTCCCATTTGATTTTTTCAGAAGAAATATCGCAATCGGCACTGCGAGCGCAGCAATGATCGGGAGGCATGTGCTGAGCAGCATCGCTTGGACCGGATTGACATTGTATTGTTCGAGCAGCAGGGTTGGCGACCACATATTGATTCCCTCGCGGATGACCCCGAATGTCATACACGGCATCAGGAGGAAGACCGCGCCGGAACGAAAAAGAAGCTTGAAGGCGGAGACTTTTGGCACATTGCGCTGCTTGACCTGCGCTGCTTCACAAAGAATCGGATCTTCCTTTTCACTGTTTTTTAAATAACGACATACTTTGCCAAGCCCGAAATAGGTTACAATCGACATTGCCGCCATCAGAACCGCCACAACGAAAAAAAGCGTGCGCCAGCCAGTAATGGAAAATACAATCGCTGAAGTGACAAAAAGGCCCAGCGCACCGATCGGCCCTGAAAGGGCGAGACTCAGACTTCCGCGTATCCGCTGTTCCGCCGGCATGATCTCGGCGACTGTCTTGACAACCGATGGCCAGTAACAGGCCTGCATCAGTCCGTTGAGCCCCCAGAAAACATAGATCCAGAACGAACCGGCGAAAAGACCGGAGAGCAGCGTGAACACAGCCGAACCAGTAAGCCCGATGGTGATCATGATATGCGGCTTCACCCGGTCTGCCAGCATACCCATCGGGGTCTGCATAATGCCATAGACAATGAAAAATACGGTTCCGACTGCTCCGAGCGACTGCTTTGTAAATATTCCTTCGGCAACAATGCTCGGGATCGAAGTGGAAAGTACGCCGCGGCCTGTATAGAGGAACATATACCCCACCATGCAGATTATGAAAAGGAGGCCGCCATACTGATAGCGGGTCCTCGGAATAACGTGCGGCTTTTTCGAACGAAGCATGGAGTAAATCCTCCTGTAATAATTCTTATAATGATAAACTACAAGTGGTTCTTATTATAAAACACTTGTGATAAAATGCAAGCGAACATACACAGAACCAAGGCAATCTCTTACGAAAAGAAATGGAACGCGGGGCATGGAACATGGAACATTTTCCGAAAAAATACTGGAAGATAACGATCATTCGTGATAGAATGAAATAAAATTTAAAAGCAATGACTGGAAACAAGTAGAAATGCCCGGAAGCAGCAATGCCTCCATTTCCTTATAGAGAGCTGTCGGTCGGTGAAAGGCAGCAGGAGTGGCATTTCGAATACATTCCATGAGCTGCGCACCCAACAGAAAACAAACGGTTTTCCAAGTAGGCTGCGACGGCGCACCCGTTACCGTGCAAGAGCATGATGCAATTGTATGCTCGAGAAGTCTGTACGCTGTAAAGCTGCAGTAAATTGAGGTGGTACCACGGATTGATCCGTCCTCTGTTCCAAGGCAGTTTCAGGCTGTTTTGCCAGAGGACGTTTTTTTGTGGGTTTGCTTTATTTCTATAATTATGATGTCACAGGGAAAGAAAGGATATCGAACAATGGCCATTACGGATTTTCTTGAAAAAAATGCAAAGCTTTATCCCTCGGAAGTAAGCCTGGTTGAAATCAATCCGGCCAATCAGCCGGATCACATTGTCACATGGCGGGAGTATAACCTGATTGAGACAAGTTCAACCGAGAAATACCGCCGGGAGATGACATGGAAAGAATTCGACATCAAATCGAATCGGTTTGCCAATCTTTTACTGACCCGCGGGGTTCAGAAAGGCGACAAAGTGGCGATTCTGCTGATGAATTGCCTGGAATGGCTTCCGGTTTACTTTGGAATATTAAAAACCGGAGCGCTTGCTGTGCCGATGAATTACCGCTATACCGCCGACGAAATCAAATATTGCATTGAGCTGGCAGAAGTGGACACCCTGATTTTCGGACCGGAATTCATTGGACGGGTAGAGCAGGTTTTCGATCATCTGCATGGAGTCAAGACGTTTTTTTATGTGGGCAAGAACAAACCCTCTTTTGCCGACAGCTATGACAAGCTTGTTTCTTATTGCTCTTCTACGGCACCGGCAGTCGAACTGCGGGACGACGATGATGCGGCGATTTATTTTTCTTCCGGTACGACAGGATTTCCGAAAGCGATCCTGCATTCGCACCGGGCGCTGATTTCTTCGTGCCTGACTGAGCAGAACCATCATGCACAGACACATGACGATGTCTTTTTATGCATTCCTCCTCTCTATCATACCGGAGCGAAGATGCACTGGTTCGGCAGTCTGCTGTCCGGCAGCAAGGCGATTATTCTCAAGGGCGTCAAACCGGAATGGGTTCTGAGAGCCGTGTCGGAGGAGAAAGCGACGATTGTCTGGCTGCTCGTGCCTTGGGTGCAGGACATTCTGGATGCGCTCGAACGGGGCGATATCAAGCTGGAAGATTATCGGCTCGATCAGTGGCGGCTGATGCACATCGGCGCGCAACCAGTGCCGCCCAGTCTGATCCGCCGGTGGAAAAAGGTGTTTCCGAAGCATGAATACGATACCAACTATGGCCTCAGCGAATCCATCGGGCCGGGCTGTGTTCATCTGGGCGTAGAGAATATCCACAAGGTCGGCGCGATCGGCAAAGCGGGCTATCTATGGGAAACAGCCATTGTCAAAGAGAACGGCGAACCGGTCGCCCGGGGCGAGGTGGGAGAATTGATTGTCAAAGGACCCGGTGTGATGAAGTGCTATTACAACAATCCAAAAGCGACTTCAGAAATCTTGAAAGACGGATGGCTCTATACAGGAGATATCGCCCGGATGGACGAAGATGGATTCATCTATCTGGTCGACCGTAAAAAAGATGTGATCATCACCGGAGGCGAGAATCTGTATCCTGTCCAGATCGAGGATTTCCTGCGTGCGCATAAGGCGATAAAGGATGTGGCGGTGATCGGCCTTCCCGATGAACGCCTCGGAGAAATTGCCGCAGCGATTATCGAACTCAAGGACGGTGCAGTGTGCACACCGGAAGATATTCAGGAATTCTGCCTGGATATGCCCCGCTATAAACGGCCCCATACCATTATTTTCGCCAAGGTTCCAAGAAACGCCACCGGTAAAATCGAGAAACCGCGGCTTCGCGAAATTTATTGCGGCGGGCGGCTGGTGGAAGCCCAGACAACGAAATAGCGACTTTCCTTAACAACCGTTCCAAATAAACATTTTTCTCATGACAAGATGGATAGCATGATTGTTTGAGCATACAGGCACACTTCGTCGCGTCCAAGTGGAAAATATTCTATGTATTATATTAAAAAGAGGTTCATAATGCGAATACTGATCATAAGACATGGCGATCCATATTATCCAACCGATTCTCTCACCGAGAAAGGAAAAAGGGAAGCCGAGCTCCTGAGCCGGAGACTGGTGAACGAAAATATCACTCAGATCTATCTCTCCCCCCTTGGAAGAGCGCAATTGACCGCTGCGCCCACACTTAAAAAACTGGAGAAGACCGGTGTCACGCTGGACTGGCTGCAGGAATTCCCGGTCCCGCTAAAAAAAGCCTACGCAACAAAGCTTTTTGAAAAGACAGTCATTCCATGGGACATGCCGCCGGAAATCTGGACAAGAATCCAGAATGTCTATGATCCCGTCAAATGGCGCGATGCTGATATTTACAAAGATGCCGGTATCGTGGCGATGTATGACCATATCGGTGCAAAATTCGACACATTGATCGAAGAACATGGATTTATAAAAAAGGATGGATATTACCGCATTCAGGAAGGGTACGAAAACAGCACAGAGACAATTGTGTTCTTTTGCCATTTGGGATTGGGAAATTCATTGATCGCCCACATCACCGGACTGGCCCTCCCGGTTGTCTGGCAGACTATTTTCCTTCCTCCCGCATCAATCACGACAGTCTTCATGGAAAAGCATCTGGACGCTCCAGTCGCTATCGGACGCCTGACCGGAGTCGGAGACACCGCGCATTTGTATGCCGGAGGAGAGCCGGTTTCCTGCTCCGGATTGCATACCAAAGAGTTAAGATGATGATCCGGGTAGAACCGGACCTATTCATTGTTTAAAATGACCGTTGTTTTAAAAATGCCATCTTGCTCAGTAAAAGAAAAGATGCCCTTGTATTTCTCTGCAATGGCACCGATGCTGTGTGTTCCGAAACCGTGGTCCGTATTATCCGAGACAGGATATTCTCCGTCAAATTGAATATTTCCGACAAAAGGATTGCTGATTTGAATGTGAATCTGTCCGACACTCCCCTTGCAGGCGATTGTTATTTTTCTCTTGCCCGGCGCTTCTATTTTTTTACAGGCATTTATGGCATTTTCAATTGCATTTGTAAAAACAAGCCCCAGTTCGAGCGGATCTATCTGAATATCGTTCGGAAGAGCGACTCTGCATTCTACTTCGATATGTTCCGCCTCGGCTCTGCCGATATAGGACGATAAAATCACATTGATCACATAATTCTCACAATATTGCCGGATAACGGTATGTTTCAGATTATTATCCAGTTTAACCAGATATTTATTTGCTTCATCGATATTATTGTCCGCTAAAAAGGCGTTTATAAGATTGATATGGTGTCTCATATCATGCCGATAGATCTGTGTGGCTTTTATCTTGTCGAGAATAGCTTCATATTCTTTTTTCTGAAGATCCGTTTGAACAAGAATCATCTCTCTGTTGTGTTTGAATTGATACAATTCAGTGATGTTTTCGAAATTGCGATAAACAATGGCATAGAAGGCGAACATCAGTGCAAAGATCAGAAGGATCACCGGAATGCTGGCGGGCCGTGTATAGAATTCGGTCGGATAATACAGAAGAAGATACATTGCTGCTGCCAGCAATAAAGGGAAAGAAGATAGCAGGGCCCATCCTTTTTTGAGGGTGTTCATGATTTTAAGATATGGTTTGCGAAAAAATACAAAAACCAAAACAAAAATCAGAACAACCGAGGTTAATTCCATGAGGATGCGCAAGGTAAAGCTCCGATGGAAAAAATAGCCAAGCAATCCGATGAAACTTGTCAGCATCCCAAAATTACATACGGTCAAGAAAGAAAAGATGACTTTAAAAAAGCTTGGCTTTGATGCTGCATAAAAACAAATGAAAGCTGGTATGCTGATGGTAAAAGGATAGATCCGGTTGAAGAAATCAATATCGGTGACATTGCCCACAAGGGTATTGGCGGCCCATATCAAAAAGATCACCGGAGTGATGATCATCAAGGACTTTTTCATACTGTGCCTCGGCTGAATCAGAAGAACCATCAAAACAGACAAAAAAGCAAACCGGTAAAGAAGATATTGATTCATCATGCGAGCCGGTTCCCTTTCTCGAAAAAATAGTCGATATACATTTTTTTCACGCGTTGAAAAGATTGTCTCGATATCGGAATCAATTTCTTGTCTGACAGAATAAAATCCCCTCTGGAGATGCTTGTGACAAAATCCATGTTCACAATATACGATTTGTGACACCGAACAAATCGCTTTTCGGTCAATAAAATCTCATCGAATTCTTTCATCGTACCATAACAAGAAAGAACTTCCATGCTTTTCAAATGGAAATAGATTGTGTGTGCGACGCTTTCGACATATTGGATTGTATGGATATAAATTCTTGTTGTTTTACCAAGTTCCCGGATCAGGATGCTGTTCGATGCATCCTTTTCCATCTGGGCAAGTACTTTGCTTAAAAGGGAATCAAGCTCATTCGAAACAAATGGCTTGAGTAAATAATAAAAGGCATCCACTTTATAGGAATTTACAGCGAATTCGGGGGATGAGGTCAAAAAAATGATTTTACAACTGGTATTCCTGTACTGAATTTCTTTAGCAAGATCGATTCCATTCATAAATGGCATGATGATATCGAGAATATACAAATCAAATCCGCCGTATTTGTCTATTTGATCGAGCAAATCATTCGGGTTGGAAAACATATTCAAAGTAATCTCATGAGTGGATTGTTTGTTTCTAATAAAATGATCAACCGATTCTTTTACTTTTACAAGTTCACCCAGATCATCATCACATAATGCGATTTTCACGTTTCAATGCCATCTTCCTTTTTAGTGTATACAGCATTATATCACGGTTATTGACATAAAGTATTATTTTAACGGCATATTTACATTTCATGCTAAAAAAACAACGGTATGTGCTATAAAAAAGAAAAAAAGAAAAAACATGGTAAAATAAAATTTGACTTTGTATAGATACGTCTGTTTCGAAAAATCCAGAGAAAAGCAGCACGACCCCCTTGGATTTAAGGCACGATAGCCTTGAACATATTATTTTGAAGGAGAATTTTCATGAAAAAAGTAATTGCAACCATTTCAGCACTACTCATCTGTGTCACAGCACTGGCAGGCTGCGGCGACCCAGTCCAGGAAGACCTGAAGAATTATATCAATAATCAATTGCCGGCAGTATTGACACTGACAAACACGGTGACAACAAAATACACCGATATGACAAAAGTCGAAAACATAACAGACGCAACGATTGCCACCACAATGAAAGACGTTGTCATTCCTGCCCAGGAGCAATTGCTTGCTGCAGCAAAAGCCATCGTTCCTACCACAGAAGAAGTCGTTGCATTGCATGGCAAATTGGTCGCATCCGTGACAGAACAACTGGAAGCATTCAAACTGATCATGGAAGCCGCCCAGAAGTCCGATGAAGCGATTCTTGGGACTGCGACCACAAAACTGGAAAGCTCACAGACAAAGATGAAAGAATACAGCGATGCTGTCGAGGTCATGAAAAAAGACCACAATCTTGTAAACAAGTAAAAATCTTTTCTCTGTTCCAAAAGAGCAGAGCATTCCTAGATGACGTGCAAGTTATTCAAAAACCGCTTTCCCGGAGAAAATTCCAGGGAAGCGGTTTTTGGTATTTCCGCTTTCTTGCAGACACCGGCTGTGCGGATCGGCTTCAGTCCGATTTTGAATCGATTTCAGACCGGCTTCACACTGCTGCGCTCGGTCAGTATGGGCGCGTAGACGATTTTCTCTGTCTTTGAATTTGGATTATCCAACCGTGACAAAAGAAGCTGCGCAGCGGAAATTCCCATTTCTACCGGATCATGGGCGACTGTGGTCAGCTTGACCCTGCTCTTGACTGCATTCAGCGTGTTGTCACTGCAGGTGATGCTGAAATCGTCCGGAACGGAGAATCCGGCTTCGAAAAAAGCGTCGACAAGACCGGTTGCCATAATATCATTGGCACTATATATCGCTGTGAATCGAGTTCCTTTATCCATGGAGCAAATCTGTCTGCCAAATTGCAGGCCGCTCTCGTATTGCAGATCTCCATGAAAAACAGAATCATCTGTCATGGGCAGGCCGGCGATCTGCATGGCATCGCTGTATCCGCGCAAACGTTCCTGACAGGCGATGGAATTCTTCGGGCCGCCTAAATGGGCGATTCTTCGATGACCCCGCTGGATCAGATAATCGGTCGACATGTACCCGCCGCGGAAGTTGTCGATGCAAACCGTGTCCGTATCAAGCGCCCGCAAATACCGGTTGACCATGACCACCGGGCAATGGGAGGACCGGAGGGCTTGAACAAGCCCGGCCGTTTCAACCGGATTCAGCATGATCACACCGGCGAAATGGTTTCGAAAAGCAAACTTCAGATATTCTTCTTCTTTGTCGGAGGAATAGTCACTGTTGACAATAAAGACCTTCAATCCGAGATTTTCGATTTCCCGGGTAATTCCCTTGATGTTGGATGTATAGACATTGCTGGTGATATCGCCCGTGATGACCAGGATGATTTCGGAAATTTCCTGCGGCATGGCCTTGCGGCGGGGTGTATGCCGATAACCGCTCTGAATCAAGGCGTTTTCGATCAATGCTTTTGTCTCGGGCTTGACATATCCACTATTGGTCAATACGCGGGAAATTGTCGCACTGGAAATGCCGGTTTGTTTTGCGATATCGTTCAATGTAACTTTCATGTATTCTTCTGACCTTTCATTATTACCATACGGTATTATTGCTGTCATATCCGATTTATGTAATTACATAAATTCAAAATTCATCTTCCGTCTCCAAAAAAGGAACCGGATGGTCGATTTTGAAAAACAATGAAGGAATAAAGGCAATCCTTGTCCGTTATTATACCTGTAACACCTATCGCCTGTCAATTCCGCCTTTTTTGCCTCCGGGACAATTGCCTGCGGGGGAAAATGCACTATGGGAAAGGTTCTTGTGCAATATGGGGACGGTTCTTGTGTTGCATTCTATTCCGCTAATGCAACACAAGAACCGTCCCCATATTGCACCTATATTGCACAACCTGTAATACCTGCTGCCTGTCAATTGCGGTTACAATAGAAATAAAGATGAGAACAATTTACAATATGTATGTAATTACATAAAATATTTATGAAAATTCATTGACAAGCAATTCGGCGCGCCTTATAATAAAATCGAAAACACCACATTGGATAAATCGATATAGAACGGAGGAAGTTTGTGGCAAACTACCTTTCCTGGCTTGCACAGGAAACAAAAACGAAATGGTGGCATGATTCGGCGATTCCGGAAGAGATTGACGAGGGAATCGCCATGGGCGCTTTGGGCATTACAACCAATCCGGTACTCACATACAAGACGCTGCAAGCCCGTCCCGAATTCTGGAAACCAATGGTAGACGAGCTGGAGGAAAAACAAGAGCCGTCCATGAGAGCGGAGGCGCTGCTTGGGATTGTTGCGACGTATGCGGCAGATAAAGTCCACGGAATCTATCTGGCGACAAACGGCGAGCATGGATATGCGTTTGGACAATTGAATCCTGCACTTGCCGGGGATAAGGAGGGAATGCTCGCACAAGGCCTTCGGGTGGCATCCTGGGCGGAGAATGTCGCGGTGAAGATTCCAACGACGCGAGCGGCGGCTTATGTTGTCGAGGAATTGGCTGCACGGGGAGTCGCCGTTTGCGCAAGCCTCAATTTTTCTGTGGCGCAGGCCATGGCGGCTGCGTTTGCCTATCAGAAGGGAATCGAGCGCGCAAGAGCGGGCGGGATCCGAGTGAAACCCTGTTTTATCGTCCAGCAGGGTGGACGACTGGAGGACTATATCCGTGATGTCAATGCGGACCTGGAACTGGGGGTTCCGGAAATAATCATCGCACAGGCCGGAAATGCATTGACGAAAAAAACACATCAATTATTTGAAAAAAGAGGATTCGAGGCGAAAATCATGCCTGCCGGCCTTAGGAGTGTCCATCATCTGACAGAGCTTGCCGGCGGAGAATTTGTTTTCACCCTTCATCCCAGAATTCAAAAAATGGTTCTGGCCGAATCCCCTCCTTTCGTGGAACGAATCAGCGAACCGATGGACGATCGGGTGATTCAACGGCTTTGTCAAATTCAGGAATTCAAAAAGGCATATGACGAGAACGGATTGGACGAGAAAGATTTCATTTCTTTCGGCGTGATGCAAAAGACGTTATCGCAGTTCATGGAAACCGGCTGGAGCATGCTCGAAACAGTTGGAACCAAAAGCGTTTCGCAGCGCTGGACATAAAACAAGAAAACAGTTCTTGTAAAATCTTCTAAATTTTATAATACGGAGGGAAAACGGTTTTTCGAAACATAATAAAACCGTCAGGCATTTCTTAAAAATCAAAAGAAATGCTCCTCCTTCTAAAATCTTACAATACGGAGGGAATATAATGACAGACATTACTACACTGAAACCATTTATCAACGGGACCTATATGGAATCCAAGAGTGAAAAATACATGGATATTGTTGATCCCAGTACCGGCGGGGTGATCGCGAGAACCCCCTGCTGTACGAAAGAGGAAGTGGAAAAAGCGATCGCAGCGGCCAAAGCGGCTTTTCCCACATGGGCAGCCACACCTGCTCATAAACGAGCGCAACTGATGTTCAGGCTTCGCAATCTGATAGAAGAAAACATGGATGATCTGACCATGATTCTGGCGAAAGAGAATGGCAAGGCCTGGGATGAAGCGGCGGGGGATGTTCTGAAAGCGAAAGAAATGACAGAGTTCGCTTGCGGAATTCCAACGCTCATGATGGGGGAAAGCCTGATGAACACCTCGGTCGGATATGACACCACTCTTTACAGAGAATCCATGGGCGTATTCGCCGGTATTGCTCCGTGGAACTTTCCTGCCATGATCCCGATGGGATGGATGGCGCCTCTTGCCATCGCATGCGGAAATACCTATGTATTGAAAGCAGCAAGCTCGACGCCGATGACTTCCCTTAAAATAGCAGAGCTGTACAAAAAAGCCGGCTTCCCGGATGGTGTGATCAATGTGGTCACCTGCTCGCGCAAGGAAGCAGAACTGCTGCTAAGCCATCCGGATGTGAAAGGAATTACTTTTGTAGGTTCTACTTCCGTAGGGAAACATGTCTATGCGACCGCTGCGGCAAATGGAAAACGGGTACAGGCTCTTTGCGAAGCGAAGAACCATGCGCTTGTTTTAAAAGACGCTCCGATCACCCGTACCGCAGCCGGGATTATCAACTCGGCATTCGGATGCGCCGGAGAACGATGCATGGCTCTGCCGACCATTGTTGTCGAGGAAGAAATCGCGGATAAGCTGGTGGCAGAGATTGTACGGTTATGCAGGAATCAAAAAATCGGTCCGGCATATGACAGAGAAACGGTTCTTGGGCCGGTCGCCACAGCAGAACATAAAAAATTCGTCACCGAATGGATCGAAAAAGGAATCGCCTCGGGAGCGAAACTTGTGCTGGATGGCAGAGATTGCGTGGTTCCCGGCTATGAAAAAGGGTTCTATATAGGACATACGATTTTCGACCATGTCGCTTCGGATATGGCAATCGGGGACAGCGAGGTATTCGGGCCGGTTCTTTGTATTAAACGGGTAAAAAATTTCGAGGAGGGACTTGCTTTGATGAACGGCAGCCCATTCGCCAACGGATCGGTGATATTCACACAGAACGGATATTATGCCCGGGAATTTACCAGACGTACAGACGGCGGCATGGTGGGGGTCAATGTGGGGATTCCGGTACCACTGGGGATTTTCCCGTTCTCCGGTCATAAAATGTCTTTCTTCGGCGATTTGCATTGCCATGGCAAGGATGCCATACGGTTCTTCACGGAATCCAAAACGGTAACGACCCGGTGGTTCAACGAAGAGGAAATGATGCAGGAAAAAGTGAATACCTGGGATGGGTCCTCGTCATAATGAAAGGCGAAAGCAATTAGTTATCCATCACCACGAATTAAAAATCCGGGAGGGACCATTATGAACGAATATTTACTGTGGCTGGCCAGCGAGACCAGAAGCGTCTGGTGGAATGATTCGGCGATTCATTCCGAATTAGAGTCCGCACTGGATCATGGGGCACAGGGAGTCACGACCAATCCGGTGCTGATTGCAGATGCGATTTATAAAGATCCGGGATATTGGAGGCCCTATCTGAAGCATATTCCGGCTGACAGCAAGAAATCAGATAAGGCGGAAGCGATCATCAAGGCCATTACCTGCAAAATCGCACAGATGTTTTTGCCGATTTATAAAAAGACAAACGGATGCCGGGGATTTGTCTGTGCACAGGTCGATCCGCGCAAAGCGGCGGACCGGAGCTTCATGCTTGAAATGGCAAAACGCCTTGCAGACTGGGCCCCCAATGTTGCGGTCAAACTACCTGTCACGGCCGCGGGACTTGACGTTCTGGAGGAGTGCGCCGCGCTGGGGATCACCGTGACTGCGACGGTAAGCTTTACCATGCCGCAGGCGGTTCTGATCGGCAAGCGATATCAGATGGGTCTTGAGCGGGCGAAAAAAACTGGAATCAAGCCCGGCAAATGTTTCGCTGTCGTCATGGTGGGACGGACCGACGACTACATCCGCGATGTTGCCCATGACAGCAAAGCTGATGTTTTAGAAAGTGATATCATCCAATGTGGTACGGCGATTATCAAGCGGGCGTACGATTATTTCAAGTGCAACGGGTTTGAGGCGATGCTCATGCCGGCGGGATTGCGCGGCGAATACCAGGTCGAGGCGCTGTCCGGAGCGGAAATGGCCCTGTCGATCAATCCGAAAATCCAAATGCTGCTTCCGAAAATTTCAAAACCTTATGCACAACACATCAACGATCCGGTAGACAAGGCCGTGATTGACCGGCTCAGGACAATCCCGGAATTTGTGCGGGCATTTGAACCGGACGGAATGAAGCCTGAAGAATTCATAAGCTATGGAGTCGTTCAGAAAACACTGGCCCAGTTTGTTGAAAACTGGCAGAAAATAGAAGATTATCCATTGGTATAGCCTGTATGCCGGATAATGTCCGGATCGTGTAATGGATAGACAGGATAGTTTGCGTATTAAAACAAAATAATCAAGGGGGAGAAAAGGAGGCGGATGGGATGCGCGCACTTGTTAAATATGACAAAGGAGTTGGTTTCGTGGATGTCAGGGAGATCGAAAAGCCTGTCATTCATTCTCCGGAGGATGTACTGATTAAAATAAAAGCCTGCGGTCTTTGCGCGACGGATGTACACGTTTGGAAAGATGAATTCCGATACTGGCCGCCTGTTGTCCTGGGACATGAATTTGCTGGAGAAATTGTTGAAACCGGAGTCAATGTCACACGATACAAGGTGGGCGACCGGGTGGTCGCCGAACCGAAAGTCGGCTCCTGCGGCATATGCGACGCCTGTCGGGAGGGAAAGGTGCAGCTCTGTGTGCATCGGAGAGCGCCCGGATGGGGAGTAAACGGTGGAATGACCGATTATGTCACCATGCCGGCCAACATGCTCCATCGAATTCCGGATTCCGTTCCCTATGAAATTGCCGCACTGGCGGAACCGATGTCCATCGTGGTCCACGAGATTACAGAAAGAGCTGGCATACAATGTTCGGATGTCGTTGTGATCATCGGAGCGGGGCCCATCGGCATTCTATCGGCATTTATCGCCAAAGCCTGCGGGGCTTCCAAGGTGATTGTCACCGGCATGACCGCAAGTGAAAAAGTGCGGTTTCCAGCCGCTCTTGCAGTAGGTGCCGATGAGGTGATCAATGTGGAAAAAACGGATCCCGTTGTCCGCATCATGGAACTGACGGATGGAAAAGGCGCGGACTTGATTGTGGAAAGCAGCGGTTCGCCCGCAGGAATACAAAGCATGCCTGCCATGGCGCGCATCGGAGGAAGAATCACCTGCATCGGCCTATGCAAAACCGATCATGCGTCTTTGCTCTGGAATACTGCGATGTACAAGGGATTGAATCTGTATTTCAATTTCAGTTCCAGCTTTACCGCATGGGACAAGGCCCTGAAACGAATGGAATCCACTTCGATTGACCTGCATCACGTGATTTCCCACTACGAAACCATTGACAACTGGGAGAAGATGTTCTCCTCCCAAAATGACGAGAGCGCGATCAAAGTGATGTTTATTCCGGAAGGAGAAATGCAGCATTACAAAAAGACACAAGAACAAGTATAAAAATAACAAAATGCGTAAATACGTAAATCGATGAACGCATAAATGAATGAATAAACGACGTTTTTGTGGAGGAGTGTGAGAAAACCTTTGCGGCTGATGAAATTCCGCGAAGGTTTTTTCATGCTGTTCTACAAAAAAATGAAATCGTGTCCGATCGCCAAAATTCTGCTGCGATTCGAGGCAGAAAACGAACCGTTACGATTCAAAGTAAAAAAATCGGTTATTTCGAAACAAAGTTACGAAAATAGTTTCGGAAAGTTTCGGAAAATTAATAAAACAATCTAGCAAATAAGCACAAAAATGTTTAATATACAATAAAAATGGGAATAATAGGCCCAATATTAAGCCAAATAGGCAACAAAATTGAAAAGATACACATACAATCCAAAAAATAATTCAAATCTTTTGCGAAAAAGTATTGCATAATAATTATTACCTGCTATAATACAGTTATCGTATTGCAAATATTATTCGAAATCGGGGGATATGGATGGCAACATTAAAAGATATCGCATTAAAAGCAGAGGTAACCGTATCAACGGTATCACGCGCATTGAACGGCAATTCCGAAATCAAAAAGGCCACACGGGATCGAATTGTTCAAATCGCAAGAGAATTGAACTATATTTCGAATAAGAATGAAACGTATTTTTGTGGCTCGACCCTTAAAACGATTGGCCTCATCTGTCCTGAAATCAGAGGCAACTTTTACTCCAGTCTTGTGAATACCATGGAGGTCGAGATCAAAGAAGCCGGTTATACAATGATTCTGGGACTCACAAACTTTAAAAGTGAAGAAGAGCTTCGCTACCTTGATTTATTTGAAAAGAAAAATGTGGATGGAATTGTATTTATTACAACAATGAATGACAGCATCAAAGAGGAGCTTGTCAATTTCAAAGCAAGATGCAGCATCCCGCTGATTCAATTGGCCAATGTGTTTGAAGTGGAGGAATATGACTGCATCCGATTCGATGACAAACTTGGCGTGACACTTGCAGTAGAACACCTGCTTGATCTTGGACATGCGGACATTGCCTATATCGGCGAGAATCTGACGAAAGACAGACAGAAGCACTTTGTTGACGCATTAAAAAAACATGGAATCAAGATCAACAATGATTTTATCAAATCGGGAGAAGAGCGGTTTGAAGAAGCGGGTTATTTGCGCATGAAAGAGATTCTTGCCACGGAAGACAAACTGCCAACCGCCATTTTCGCATCCTATGACGATGTCGCCATTGGCGCAATGAGAGCTATTTATGAAAGCGGACGAAAAATACCGGAAGACATTTCGGTGATCGGAATTGATAATATCTACCTGACCTCTTATCTTTATAAATCCCTTTCGACGATCTCCAACCCTACGAATGAGATGATGAACATCGCAATCCGGATTCTGCTTGATAAAATCGAAGATAAAGGCAACAAGGTCATACAGCACGTCGTTGTCAAGCCGGAATTGATTATCCGTGAAAGCACAGGTAAAGCTGCAGAAGAAAGCCTGAGAAAAAAATGATTGCCAAGGCTGTGAAAGCCTGAGAAACAGAATAAAAAACCATTTTATGATTCTAAGTTTAGGCATTTTGCTATAAGCCTTATATTCGTTTGACCAAAATGAAGAAGAAAATCGTATTTTTTACAAAACTTGATTTTTTAAAATAATATTTCAGGAGGAATTGGTGTGAAAGAGAAAACAGGTACTATTACAAATCCAAGGGCGGGAGTCGTGTCGTTTTTGAAGTCCGTGATAGAAATCAAGGAAGTGGGTGTTATTTTCCCGATCGTTTTTTCGGTGATTATTTTCGGGATGGTCAATCCGGATTTTTATTCTTTTGATAATGTGATCAATATCTTCAGAAATTCATCGTTCACTTTTATTACCGCGATTGGAATGACCTATTTGCTGATTACAGGAGCGTTCGATCTTTCGATCGGATCACAGATGGCATGCGGAGGCCTCTTTGCGGGACTTCTCATGCAGGCGGGGATACCGACCTGGGTTGCTATTATCGTCGGGATATTGAGCGGTGTCGTGTTCGGAAGCATCAACGGATACATCATCGAGTTTGTGAAAGTTCCGCCCATGATCGCAACCATGAGCACCATGATGATTTTCAGAGGAATCGTCTATGTCGTATTGAAAGGAGAACCGCTGTATCCCCTGCCGGATAATTTTGCCACCATTGGACAGGGATCGTTTTTAAATATTCCTTACATAATTATTATTACGATTGTATTGGGCGTTATTGCTGAACTGGTTTTGAAATACACTGTTTTCGGCAGAATGATTTACGCGGTGGGCGGTAATGCAGAATCATCAAGGCTTTCCGGGATTCCGGTAAGGCGGGTAAAATTCATTATTTACATTTTGATCGGCGCTCTTGCGACATTTACCGGCGTGCTTTATGCTTCCCGATTCGGTTCAGTACAATCGGCTATTGGAACCGGTTCGGAGATGGTGATTATTGCAGCGGCCATCATCGGAGGAACAAGCATCGCCGGAGGATCCGGAACGATTTTTGGAACTTTGCTGGGATCCATTTTCATGAATATGATTACAAACGGCATGACACTTGCAAAAATATCTCCCTATTATCAAGGGATTGTAATTGGTGTGATTATCATTCTAGCGGTTTCCCTCGACCAGTTAAGAATTAAATTTAAAAAATAGTTTGATGAAGGGGATGAAAAAATGCAAGAGTATTTACTTGAAATGAATCATATTTATAAAAGCTTCGGCGGCATCAATGCGCTTACAGACGTAAGCATTAACCTGAAAAATAAAGAGATTCTTGCCATTGTAGGGGAAAACGGAGCAGGAAAGTCGACGCTGATGAAAATTTTAAGCGGCAGCTATCCTTGTGATTCCTACTCGGGTAAAATCATTCTCAACGGAGTGGAAAAAAGCTTTTTGAATCCAAAGGATTCGGAGTCGGCGGGGATTGAAATGATCTACCAGGAAATCAGCGTCCACCTGGATTTGAGCATCGCAGAAAATATCTTTCTCGGGAATATGCCGCTAAACCGGATCGGATTGATTGATTGGAAAAAACTTAACAAAGAAGCGGCAAAATATCTGGAAATGGTGGGGCTGAAGATATCCCCGAAACAAAAAATGAGACGGCTCAGTGCGAGTGAACAGCAAATGGTCAATATCGCAAAAGCCCTGAGTAAAAAACCGTACTTGCTTATCCTGGACGAGCCGACTTCACCGTTGACCGAGATGGAGACCAAGACTCTTTTTAAAAACCTGATCGATCTGAAGAACAAAGGGATTTCCTGCATTTATATCTCCCACAAGATGAAAGAGGTTATTGAAATCGCGGACAGGATCACGGTGCTGAGAGACGGGCAGTTTGTCTCTTCCACGGATAAGGCATCCACGAATGCCAACCGGATCATTGAAGACATGATTGGAAGAAAAATGAGCAACATGTTTCCGAAAGAGACGGTTCCGATTGGCGAAGAAGTGCTGCGAGTGGAAGACCTGACCATCATTCACCCCTATTCAAGCGGCAAGAATATCGTCCAGGATGTCGGCTTTTCTTTGAGAAAAGGGGAGATCCTGGGATTGGCCGGGCTTGTTGGATCAGGGAGAAGCGAGGTGGTCAATGCGATATTCGGAAGTATCAAGGTGAGGAGCGGCACGGTATTCATTGATGGGAAAAAGGTTCCGATTAAAAACCCGAAACACTCGATTTTAAATGGAATCGGCCTATTGACCGAGGATCGGAAAAAATCCGGCCTTGTACAGCTGCTGGATGTCAAGCAAAATGTCACCCTGGCAAGCCTGGAAGTCATATCAAAGCATAATATTCTAAATGGATCGAAAGAAAAACGGATTGCGAAAACCTATATCGAGAAGCTCAGCATCAAGGTAAAGAGCGAAAAAGACAATGTCGGCAGCTTAAGCGGTGGAAATCAACAGAAGGTGGTCCTGGCCAAATGGTTGATGCGCGATTTGAAAGTGATTCTGCTTGATGAGCCTACAAGAGGAATCGATGTCGGAGCGAAAGTCCAGATTTACAACATTATGACGGATCTTGCAAAAGCCGGAGTCGGAATCATCATGATCTCTTCCGAACTGCCGGAACTGCTTGCGATGAGCGACCGGGTCATTGTACTGGCAGAAGGAAGAATCAGTGCGGAGTTTACTCACAATGAAGCGAGCGAGGAACTATTTATGAAAGCAGCAACGGGACTAATTTAAAAAAAGGAGGTTGTTTTTCGAAGAAGTGTTGTTTTTATTTGTATGAATAATGAAAAAAGAATCAAAATGGAACAAAAATGAATCAAAATCAAGGAGGAATGAAAAGATGAAAAAATTATTGGCAGTATTAGTTTCAGCAGGTATGTTACTTTCGTTAATGACCGCTTGCAGCACTACTCCCGCAGCAAGCAAAGCATCGGAGTCATCCACAAGCAGCAAGACATCGGGAGATTCTGCGAAAAAGTACAAAATGGTATGGATCAATCCTCTTCAGAACTACATCGGCTATGTCAACCAGGAAACAGCGGTCAAGGAAGCCGCAGCGGCCTATGGCGTGGAATTGACCATATTGGGCGTTCCAACCGCAGACGGGATCATTGAAAAAAATGCCTCCTTGCTTGAAGATGCGGTTTCAATGAAGCCGGATGCCATTCTTTGTGTTCCTTTTAACAAAGCAATGTACCCCGCTTTGGAAAAGGCGATCAAGGCAGGGATCAAGGTTATCGCTTCTGGAAACGACACAGCAGATAAAGCGCTGAGATCTGCCTATATTGGAACAGACAATAAAACGATGGGTAAAATGGCGGCGGAAACATTCAATAAGGGATTCAGCGGGAAAGCCAACGTTTTTGTCATGATGTCACAACTCGACATTTCAAACCAGGTAGAAGCGAAAGCCGCTTTTGAAGCAAAAATCAAAGAATATACCGGCATCAAATTGGTTGGTTTTGACAAAGACGGCGCGGATATGGCAACGGCAATGACTGTATTTGATGCGGCATTCAGAGCGGACAAGACCATTGACGCGGTGTGGATGCTGGAAGGCGTCGGCGGAGCGGCAGCGGTTAAAATCGCAGCAGAACAGAAAAGAACCGTCAATATCCTCGAAGTGGATGATGGCAAAGAGACTCTTGACAATATCCGAAGCGGGGCTGTATACGGCTCTTTAGCCCAAAACTTTTTCAAAATGGGATATGAGTCTGTAAGACTGGCCTATGAGCTTCTGACAGGAGTAAAAGAGGTTCCTACCGAACTGGACTCCGGTATCATCGTTGTGACAAAAGCCAATGTAGAGACCTATTCGAAAGACATGGATGCCGCAATCATGAAAAAAGGCACTCCCTGGAAAAAATAAGAACGGGAATTGGAAGGTGTTCAGGGGGAGAAGCCATCTCCCCTTGAATTTTAGGAGGGATTTGAATTGTTGACAAAAAGAGAACGATTGCTTCGGACGTTTCGTGGCATGGAAACGGACCAGGCTGCCATTTCCCCTTTTATCTGGACTAATTTTGTTAACGAATTTTTTAAAACAGACATGCCGGCTTCAGATGAAAAATTGGATGAAAGACTGATTGACGTTTACAAATATTTTGACTTTGATATCATGCACAGGACATGCACCATATGGGATGCTTTTTCCAATGTATATCTGGATTCAAAAGAGTGGAGAGTATCCGTCCAGGAGGAAAAAACAGGGGATAAGCAGCGAAAAGTTATAACGACAATCCGGACGCCCGAAGCAGAATTGACAGAAGTGAAGGAGTTCCGGAAGACAACGGATTTTGACGAGATCTCCGCAGAAACGGAACATTTTATCAAAACACCGGAAGACTTCAGGCAGTTCGTCCGATACCAGCCACCCGTTCCGAAATTTGATTGTGGAAGAATCAAAAGAGCCGCTGATATGCTTGGAGAGGACGGGATAACCGCTCCATGGGTCGCAGGCGTATTCAACACATTAAGCAGACACCGTAAAATCGATGCATTAATTATGGACGCTTACATTGACCCGGACTTTTATAGCGAAATGATGGACTATTTCACCCAAAGGCAGATCGCGGCCTGTACCCAATTCGCAAAAGCCGGGGCGGATGTTCTGACTTTTGAAGGAAATATCGCGAATGGGTCGATGGTCGGGCCGAATTATTTCCAAGAAAACATTCTTGCCTATGAAGCCAGAGTCCTGAGCGCAATCCGGGACAGCGGCTCCTACGTGCTGTATCATAACTGCGGGGATACCAATACCATGTTCAGCGTATACAATCTGCTGGGAATGGACGCATTGGAGACATTAACCGAAAAACCTTTCGGAGATACCGATTTGGACCATGCGATATCCATACTGAATAAAAACATTACCTTGATCGGGAACATGGATCAAATCGAGTTTTTAAAAGTAGCGTCGCCTGAAGAGATAAGAGCACGGGTGAAACGACTTTTTGATAAAGTGAAAAGAAGAGGAAGGTTCATTCTTGGAACATCGGACTATCTCAGCGAAGGCACGCCCTATGAAAACATTCAGGCGTTCCATGATGCGGGAATTGAATTCGGGACGTTTTGAAAAAGAGAAACATAAAAACAAGAAAATAAAATAAAGAAATAGAATAAAAACGGACCCAGAACTGGAAACTTGAAAAAAGAATAGCAGAGCGAACCTTGCGATTTCTCGAATTGTCAGAAAAACAATGATACATTGTTGCGGGTTCCGAGTTTGGCTTGCCGATGGATCGCTTTGATATTCTTCAGTCAATGTTTCTTCTTGATAATTATTTATAGTGGGGGATTTTTTATGTATGAAGTAGTAAAAGTAGGAGTTTGTCCAATCGGGAAATTTGCTTTCAGTCATGAGGATGCAAAACGTTACAAGACGAAAATCGAAAAAAAACTGGATGAAATGAAAGTGAATTATATCGGGATAGATGAAGTGATAAAGGATGGAATCATCCGATCCTTTGATGATGTGGAGCCCGTGGTTGAATTTTTAAAATTGCAAAAAATTGATTGCCTCTTCATTCCGCACTGCAATTTTGGCACCGAAAGCGCAGCCGGAATGATTGCAAAAAAACTTGGTGTTCCCACTCTTCTCTGGGGACCGAGGGACCAAGCTCCACTGGAAGACGGCACGCGACTCAGGGACTCGCTTTGCGGGATGTTCGCCTCAAGCAAGGTGCTGCATAAACTGGGCGTTCCTTTCACATATATCGAGAATTGCGAACTCGGGGAGACCGTCTTTCAAACCGGAATGGACAAGTTTATCCGGGCTGCCAATGTCGTAAAGCGGCTGAAAAATGCGAAAATCGGGATGGTCGGAAACCGGATCGACTTTTTCTGGTCTACCATTATGAATGAAAGTGAACTGCTCCAAAAGTTTGGAATAGGGATCCTGCCGATCGATCTTGTCAAAATAATAAGGCTGACAAAGGAAGCGGCAATCGCCAATCAAGAAAAGTATATAAAGGAAAAGACAGAACTGGCAAAAAGAATCAATATTGACGCGATGTCCGAGCATGGCATGTTAAACGTACTTGCGCTTAGAGATGTCATGTATCAATTTGCCATGGATCATCAATTGACCGCACTGGCAGTGGAATCCTTCATGTCCCTTGTAGATGAACTGGACGCTTGTGTCAGCTTTGCACAAGCCGCGGTCAGTGATATGGGAATACCGTGTGTTAGCGAAGGGGATGTGCATGGCGCCATCAGTTCGATTATTGCCGAGGCGGCGAGTCTGAACACCTCCACTTCGTTCCTGGCGGATCTGACCGTCCGGCACCCGGAAAACGACAATGGGCTGCTTCTCTGGCATGATTCTTTCCCGTTGAGTTTAAAAGATCCTGATTGCCAGGGGTCGCTTGGGACGCACTGGATTCTCAAAGGCTTTATGCCGGGCATGTGCCACTGGAAACTGAAAGACGGCGACATCACGATCATAAGGTTTGACGGAGAGACCGGAAATTACAAGCTGCTGGCTGAAAAGTCAAAAACCATTCCCGGCCCCTTTACCCAGAATACCTATGTCTGGGTTGAACTGGAAGACTGGAAAAAGTTTGAGCGAAAAGTCATTGAAGGCCCTTATATCCATCACACAGCCTGTATTTACGGCGACTATGCCGACATTCTAAAAGAGGCCTGTCAATACATCGATGAACTGGAATTTGACGGATAAATCAAGCCTATAAGGGGAATATTTATCTGGGTATCGCCACCGTTTCTCTTTCTACGAGTTCCACATCAAGAACCAGGGATTCCGCAGGAGAAGAGGGGGATTGCAGCTGCCGGAACAGGATTTCAACAGAAAGCCCGGCTTTTTGCTCGAGGTTCTGTGCAATGGTGGTAAGCTGAGGCGTCATTTGCGTGCTGATCATCATATTGTCAAACCCGATGATCGAAAAATCTTCCGGAACACATACCTGACTCATACGAAGCCCCCGAATGACATAAGAGGCGATCTGATCGCTTGTCGCAAAAGCCGCGGTCACTGCTCCCTGCAATGCTGCGATTTTTCGTCCGGTTTCAATGATGGCCTCCGGCTGGACATCCGACTCCAATACGAAATGATGCTGCGGATCCAAGGAAATGCCGCTTTTTCTCAATTCTTCGCAAAACCCTGCAAACCGGTGCTGGACAACGCCGTTGTGCAGGGTTGGCGGCCCGATGAATGCAATCTTTCGATGGCCGTAGTTCAGCAGACACTGTGCAGCGAGCTGCCCGCCGCGATAGTCGTCTATTCCGACGTTTGACAGCTGGCGTACATTGCTGTAACTGTCAATGAATACCATGGGCACATCGTTTACGGTGTACATTTTTTCGATCTCGTCATCAAACATTCCGAGAAAAATCGCGCCTTCCACATTCCATGCACAAAGGCTTTGTGAGATGTCTTCCTGAGACTTTACAATGCTAACCATTGTATAATATCCGAGATTCTGGATCTTTTGGATGATTGTTCCGACAAGCGTTGCATTGTGAGGGCTCTGCAGCGTGTTTTCGTCCTGCTCCCCGCGTAAAATGATGGCAATGATCCTGGAATTGCTTTTTGCCAGACTGCGCGCCGATGAATTTGGAACATATTTCCGGTCCACGATGATTTTCTGGATGCGCTCCGCGCTTTCTCTCGATACTTTCGAAAGATTTCCGTTTACGACGTTTGAAACGGTCATGATGCTGACGCCTGCTTCGCGTGCGATATCTTTTAACGTAACCATTGCTTTTATCCCCTCTTGGGTTTATCATTAAACCTAATAATACGTGTTTTAAGGGAAAAACGCAACGCTTAATTTGAAATTAAGTAAATATATTCAAAAAATCAAGTTTAGCGATACATATTTTTCACACACGAACCGGAGAGGGGATATATGCATATTACACAAATAAGTGCAATCAATAATGGATAATGTAACAATTTGTAACACAGAATATTGACAACTACAGCGAACGAGCTATAATAAAGAGGGTTTAGCGTTAAACTAAACACTAACAAACATATTGAAGGAGGATATCATGAAGAAAATTTTATCATTATTACTCGCACTTTCTTTGCTGTCAAGCTTTGCTGCCTGCAACGCCACCCCTGCGGCAAGCTCCGGTTCACCTGCAGGCTCCGGCTCAGCAAGCGTGTCGAAAGCGGCACTCAAGATCATAGGCAATGTCATTCAGTATGACCCTAACAAGGCGATTAACGACGGGAAAGACATTACTACAGAACTGTGGTATTGGACCGGCAGTGCAAACCTGTTCAAATCCCTGGCGGATCAATATACCTCTATTCACCCGAACGTTACCATAAAGCTTGTTGAAAATCCATGGGACGATTACTGGACGAAGCTTCCTCTGGCACTCCAGGGCAAGGACGGTCCTGCCATTTTCAATGTGCACAACAGCAAGCATGACAATCTGATCGGATATATGGCTCCGTATGATATTTCCGCATCGGATCTGGAAAAAGAATTTGTCGGCGCTTCCGGTCATGTTATTGATGGAAAAATTTATTATACGGATTATGGCTTGATGACGGCAACCGTATACTACAACACCAACATGTGGAAAAAAGCCGGCCTAACGGATGCGGACATCCCGAAAACATGGGATAAATTCCGCGAAGTGGCCAAAAAGCTGACAATCCGCGATGGCGGAAAACTCATTCAGGCTGGATTCAGCTACAATGGGGGAATCCAGGGCGATGTGCTTGGCATGAATTACCAGTATGGCCAAAACCTGTTTACGAAAGACAATAAAGTCACTTTAAACAACGATGCGATGAAAAATGTAATCAACCGCTTGAAAGACTTGTATGCCGTCGATGGCGTTTGCGAAAAAAGTTTTGGCAACAATTCCGGAGACAATTTCGGACAGGGAACCGTCGCCATGTTCCTTGGCTGGGGCTTTATGACCAATGTGTTAAAACAGAATTTCCCCAACACGCCCTTTGGATGCTTTGAGATTCCCACACCATCTGACAAAACACCATATGCCTATCACCGCTACAATGGCGAATCCACCTTCGGAGTAAACAAAAATGCTTCAAAAGAACAGCAGGCTGTGGCACAGGATATCACCCGATTCTTCCTCGCCAGCGACGGAATTCAAAAAGAATTCTGCCTTGCCAATGCGGTTTTCCCGGCAAAAGCATCCCTGAAAAAAGACGCCGACTTGTTGAAAATCCCCAGTATCGCCGTTTTGGCAGACCATATCGACCGCTACATCTGGCCCGGCACAATGCCCAGTACCGTGGAAAACAATGTCAAGATCATGCTGGAAGACATTTTCTATAATAATGTCGACCTCACAAAAGCGCTGACAGCGGCGGAAACTGCCATTAATGCAGATCTTAAGAACTCGAATTTTGCGTCTCAGGAACCCATGTACAAATACGCAAGCGAAGCACTGAAGTAAGCAGATCCAATTTTTCTTCCCCTGGCCATAATACCGGCAGGCGCGAAATCTGCCTGCTGCCTGCCGGCATTGCGGTAAACGGCTGAAAAGGAGCAATCAACAATGAATCATCGCAGTAAAGCCCATAATCCTCTGCACAGCCGAAATGAGACTGTTCTTCGCAACCTTGTCGTTTTTTCGCTGATCGTATTTTTCCTTGTATTTTTTGTCATTCCGATTATCATGGCGCTGGTTGGCAGTTTCTATCAATGGAATCCGTTGAAAGTAGAGTTTAAATTCCGTGGGCTGGAAAATTGGGGAAATGTGTTTTCCAGCGAACTGTTCTGGCGTTCGATGGGAAATACGATTCTGTTTGCCGCCGTGGCGACTGCTTTCAGGATCGTCCTGGGTCTTGCCCTTTCCAATGCGCTTTACTCCAGGTTGATAAAGCGCAAATCCCTCTACCGGATCCTGTACTATCTGCCGACCATCACCCCGATGGTGGCGGTGGCATTTGTCTGGAAATTCATTTTTGATCCGCAAATCGGTCTGCTGGACAAGATTCTCCGGACAAATATCAACTGGCTCTTTGATGATCGTTACGCCATGATCGCCATATTGATCCTTACGATCTGGAAAGATTTTGGTTTTGCGGTGATCATTCTGCTGGGCGGAATGTATTCCCTGTCGAAGGATTGCTACGAATCGGCGGAAATCGACGGGGCGAACGCCTGGCAGCGTTTCCGAAAGCTTACCTTGCCCCTGATGAAACCAACGATATTATTCATCGTCATCACTTCATTGATTTCTTATTTTCAGACCTATATACCGGTTATGGTGCTGACAAAAGGCGGTCCCGGCACGCAGACCTATCTTGCGTCGTATCTCATCTACAACGAGGCATTTGTGAAATACAATTTCGGCTATGCCTCCGCACTTTCCTTCGTATTATTCCTTATCATTGCTGTTCTGACCGGAGTTTCGTTCAAAGTATCCGGCAGCAGCAATGTCTCTTGAAAGGAGGCGCACAGATGAGACAAAAAATCAGCTCGCTGATTCTGAACGGGATTCTGATTCTTTGCAGTGTGGCGACCATCCTGCCGTTTATCTGGATGCTGAGTTCCGCTTTTAAGACAAATGTTGAAATCAATGCGCAGGTGCAGCATTTTCTGCCGCAACAATTCACCTGGCAGAATTTTTCCAATGTATTGGAAAAATTCAATTTTTTACAATATTTTATCAACAGTTTGATTTACACGCTGATGATTACGGTTATTACCATCTATACAAGCACCATATCCGGATTTGTCCTGGGTAAATACAAATTTAAAATGAGAGAAGTCCTGTTCACCTGCATTTTGCTTACGATGATGGTTCCCGGTGTGGTCACGATCATTCCGCGGTACAGCATCATGCAGGCTTTCGGCTGGATTGACACCTATAAAGCCCTCATTATCCCCAGCGCCTTTACCGCATTCGGGATTTTCATGATGCGGCAGGCCTGTTTCTCTATCCCGGACGAAATGCTGGAGGCCGCTCGCATCGACGGCGGCAGTGAAATTTACATTTTTCACCGGATTGTGTTTCCCCTCCTGCGAAACTCCATTGTCAGCATTGCGATTTTTCAGTTTTTATGGGCGTGGGACGATTATCTGTGGCCGTACCTGATGATCCGCACAGGCGAGAAACAATTGCTGTCTGTTGCGCTGAACCTTTTCAACGGACGTTATTCCACCGATTATGCGGGGCTTTTTGCCGCTACGAGCGTTGCGATCATCCCGATTGTGGTTTTTTATATCATTTTCCAAAAACGGTTTATCGAGGGCGTTTCCTCTTCAGCCATCAAAGGATGATCCAAGTTTAAATAACATACAGGAGTGAAAGAAATATGGCAAATAACACCAGTAAAAAATATCGCAATCTCGTGATGTACTCTGTTTTTGTACGGAATTACAGCAAGGATGGAAGCTTCGATTCTGTCCGGAAAGATCTGGATCGTATTCAAAAGATTGGCGTCGACATCATCTGGCTTCTTCCGGTGCATCCGATCGGAAAAACCGCCCGTCAGGGAAGGCTGGGCAGTCCGTATGCCATTTCGGACTTCCGTACAATCAATCCGGAGAATGGCTCACTGGAGGATTTTATTTCGTTGGTGGACGCGATCCATGCACGCGGCATGAAATGCATTATTGATGTGGTATATAATCATACCGCCCCGGATTCCTGGCTGGCACAGCACCACCCGGAGTGGTTTTACCATAGGAAGGACGGCTCGTTTGGCAACAAGGTGGGCGCATGGCTTGATGTGATCGATCTGGATTATACCCAGCCGGGATTATGGGAATATCAGATTGACACATTGAAGCAATGGGCCGGAATCGTTGACGGATTTCGATGCGATGTCGCGCCTCTGGTTCCGCTGGATTTCTGGCTGAGGGCAAGGCAGGAAGTGGAAAGCGTGCGTCCCGGCTGCTTCTGGCTCAGTGAATCCGTCGAGCCGGTTTTTACAATAGACAACCGTGCCCGCGGAATGGTCAGCCTGTCGGACTCTGAAATTTTTCAAGCGTTTGATGTGTGCTATGAATATGATATTTTTGATTATTTCAAAGGCTATCTCGAGGGTCGGTATTCCCTGGCGGATTATGCGGAAAAAGTGAATCAGCAGGAATCCATTTATCCCGATAATTATGTGAAGCTCCGCTATCTTGAAAACCATGACAATGCACGTGCGAAATTCCTGATTCCGGACGAAACATCGCTGCTCAACTGGACAGCATTCATTTATTTCCAAAAGGGCATGACGCTTCTGTATGCCGGACAAGAGGCGGAGGACGACAATCTTCCCGATCTTTTTGACAAAGACCCGGTTCGGTGGAATACAGGAGCGGACTTGTCCGGACTGCTGGCAAAGCTGTATCAAATCAAGAAGGATCCTCTTTTTACAGACAGCCGGTACGAGGTTCACGCGCTGCCGCATGAAATCCTGTATGCCACGCACCGTGCCGGGAATCGGCAATGGACCGGCGTGTTCAGCGTAAACGGACAATGTTCGCTGTTGTCTGTGGATGTTCCGGACGGAGTATATGTCAATCGGATTGACGGCAGTGAAGTGCGCGTAAAAAGCGGGAAAATGAATTGCAAAGGGAATCCCGTGATTTTCGAATCAGTCAGGGAGGACGGCTAAATTTATGGGAGCAGATAAACTGCCTGATATAGACGGGAAAAGCTGTCCGGGCAGCATGGTTTCAGGGAAGTGCTATCGTTTTACGATCCTGACATCCCAATTGGTGCGGATGGAATATTCGGATAACGGTATTTTTGAAGACCGCCCCACTCAGATTGTGCTGAATCGGAATTTTGAGACACCGCCTTTCCGTTTGTATGAAACAGAAACCCGGTTGGATATTGATACGGAATGGCTGAGCATTTCCTATGATAAAAAGGCCTTTTCGATCGGCGGCCTTACAGTGAAAGTGCGCAGTGAATGCCGCGGAATTTACAGCACCTGGCATTTTTCCGAACCGGTCCGGGAAAGCCTTTGGGGCACGGCGCGCACGCTGGACCAGGCGGACGGCGCGATTCCGCTGGAGGAAGGACTGCAGTCGCGGCTTGGCGGGTTCGGTGTCCTGGACGACAGTCTGTCCCTGATTCTGCTGGAAAATGGATGGGTGGAGCCGCGGAATCAAAAAGTGCAGGACATTTATTTTTTCGGATATGGATACGCTTACAGACAGTGCCTGCATGACTTTTTCCACCTTTGCGGCAAAACACCGCTGCTGCCCCGTTATGCGCTTGGGAACTGGTGGAGCCGCTTCTATCCTTACAATGACTCAGAATATAACGCATTGATGGATCAATTCGCTGCGGAAGAAGTGCCCCTGTCCGTGGCCGTGATCGATATGGACTGGCATGTCAAAGAGATTGATCCCAAATATGGAAAAGGATGGACGGGATATACATGGAATAACAAACTTTTTGCGCATCCGAAGGACTTTCTGGATGGCCTGCATCGCCGCCGTCTCAAGACAACCTTGAATTTGCATCCCGCCGAAGGGGTTCAGCCGCATGAAAAAATGTTTGAAGCAATGACGCAGGCATTAGGCCGGGATCCCGGACAGGAGCAGCCGATCCATTTTGATTTCTGCGATCCGGCATTTGTGGAGGCCTATTTTTCATATCTGCATCATCCGCAGGAAAAAGACGGAGTCGACTTCTGGTGGATTGACTGGCAGCAGGGCAGTGTGTCAAAAATTCCCGGTGCGGACCCTCTCTGGATGCTCAATCATTTCCATTTTCTGGACAGTTCTAAAAATGAAAACCGTCCGATGATCTTTTCCCGTTATGCAGGTCCGGGCAGCCATCGCTATCCGATCGGCTTTTCCGGAGACAGCATCATCAGCTGGAAATCATTGGAATTCCAGCCGTACTTCACCTCTACAGCCGCCAATATCGGATATGGCTGGTGGAGCCATGACATCGGCGGGCATACCGGAGGCGCAAAGGATAATGAACTCATGGTGCGCTGGCTGCAATTCGGGGTGTTTTCTCCTGTGATGCGCCTGCATAGCACCTCCAATATATTTAATGGGAAAGAACCCTGGAAATTCAGCGAACCGGTACACAGCATCATGAAAAAATTCATGCAATTGCGACACAAACTGATTCCTTATCTATACACCATGAACTGGCACTGCCATCAGGACGATGTACTTCTTGTACAACCGATGTATTACCATTATCCGCGGCAGGAGGAAGCATATGAAGTGCCGAATCAGTACGAATTCGGCAGTGAACTGATGATCTGTCCGATCACACGCCCGATGGACCCTTCTTTGCTGCTGGGCTGTGTCACCGCCTGGCTGCCGGAAGGGATCTGGTTTGACTGGTTTACCGGACTCCGTTATCATGGAGACCGCAGGATGAATTTGTATCGGCCTATTCATGAAATTCCTGTTCTCGCGAGAGCCGGAACCATCCTCCCGCTGACAGGCGAGCAGGAAGCAAGGCAAAACGGGACTGCGCTTCCGGTACAGATGGAAATCAATGTTTTTGGCGGTGCCGACGGGCATTTTGAGCTTTATGAAGATGACGGCGAAAGCATGGCATATACCCGGAATGAATTTAGGATCACCCGATTTGACTTTTCATGGAACAAGAATGACGAGACCATTTTTACGGTTTCTCCGGACTCGGGTCCGATGGATGCGATACCGCCAAAAAGACAGTACACGGTCACTTTCACCGGAATATCGGATACAGAGAACATAACGGTTACCATTGACGGTTCCCCGGTAATTTTTACGAAACGCTATAATGATAAACTCCGCGCCATTATACTGACTTTGCCTCTATATGACACCGGAAGTCCAATCGCCATCCGTTTTCCGGAAGAGCTTGTTCTGGCGGATAATCAACCTCAAATACGTATTTTCGATCTGTTGAATGGAATGCAAATGAGCTATGAGCTGAAAGAAAAGATATACACCAGTATTTGCAATGCTTGTCATCCGGATGATACCATCTGTGAGCTGCAAACAATGAACCTGTCAAAAAATCTGCTTGGCGCGATCTCGGAAATTCTGTTTGCCCAATAGAGAAAGGGATTCGGCGGCATCTGTCTTGGGACCTCGATGAATAAATGAATAAAAATTCTTTTGGGAGCTTTTCAAGAAGCTCCCATTTCTATATCAGGTCGGATAATCAGATAAAAAGAATTGTCCGGGCAAAATTTGAATTCGCCGTTATTTTATCATAGGACACGGAGACGGTTTTTATAGGTGATTGTCTTGTGACGACTTGGTATCTTATTTACTTATCTCTTTAATATGTTACTCAACTTTCCCACCCATAAAAGCGGGATGAACCTTGAAAAATCTATATAGTCATGCACAAAACAACAAATGATGCTTGAAATGTTTATTTCGTTGAAAAACCTGTCGATTCTGGAATTTAGCCTCTGTTCATTTGCTTGATTATCTGATATAATAGAATTCATAAAAAGCCTCCCAAGCGTTGGTGTGATTGGTTTTTAGCGATTCTATTATACCACAAACTAGGGGCTTTTTGTAGTTATATCGTGCATTTTCTATATGTATTTTTCAAGGTTCAGGCTCCCACCACAGGTGGGAAAGTTGAGTTATTTACTTATTGAAAGTCATTAAAAAAAAGGGACATTATACGCGAATTCATGTCGTAAATAATATTGACAATGCATTTGACTATGGTAAAATACTAATTAAGCAATCGGTTGCGTAAAACAAAACACAATTTGTATAGGAGTGTTTCATGGCGACATTAAAAGAAATAGCAAAAATTTCCGGAGTGAATAAATCGACTGTTTCAAGAGCGTTGAGCGGAAGCGGCGGAGTCAGTGAATCGAAAAGAAACGAGATCATCAATATTGCCAATGATTTAGGCTATATCCCTGATGAATCGGCAAAAGTGCTTTCCGGCAAGAATGCAAAAACCATCGGGATCATTCTTCCCGAAATCGACTGCAATTATTACGCCAGTGTCGTTGGAACCATTGAAATGAAACTGAAGGAAAGAGGATATTCTCTTCTTATTGGACAAAGCGGGTTCAAATTTGAAAACGAATTACACTATTTGCGGCTATTTGTCCAGAAAAAAGTGGATGGTATCATTTTTGACCTTTATAATATCGATGCTTTTTTAGAAAAATTCGAAGCAATAAAGAAAAGTATCAATGTTCCTATCGTTTTTATCGAAACATCATTGAATATGCCCGCATACGACGTCATCGAGATCGATGACCGCTATGCCATGTCTCTTGCAATAGAACATTTTGTAAAATGCGGATTTAAAAGAATCGGTTTCATCAGTGAATATCTGTCAAGCATTGTGCGATTGCCCGGCTACGAAGAGGCCATGAAAAAATTCGGAATACCGATTGATAAAACAATCATCAAGAATGGCAGCGAAAGACTGGAAAAGGGCGGATATTTAAGAATGCAGGAGCTGATAGCGCAAGGATCACTTCCGGAAGCCGTCATCGTCTCTTATGATACAATGGCGCAAGGCGCTTTAAAAGCATTGTATGAACATGGCATCCGTGTTCCCGAAGATATCTCCATCATCAGTTTTGACAACATACGGGAATCCTCTTTTTTTACGGTGCCGTTAACCACGATCGCACCGCCTGTCATCGAAATGGGCGAGATGGCTGTCAGGATCCTTATAGATAGAATAGAAAAGAACGGGTTGTCCTTCTCCCAGCATATTTCATTAAAGCCCAATCTCGTGGTGCGCAACTCAACAAAAATATTATAGGAAAGGTGTGAATAAAACTATGAACAAAAAATCGTTTCCCCTAGGCGACAAGGATCTTAAAATCGGTATTCTCGGTATGACTGAAGGCAACGGACACCCCTATTCCTGGAGTGCCATGTATAACGACTTCAACAAGGAATACATGGATAACTGTCCTTTTGCCGGAATCCCAGTGTATCTCAACAAACAACCCAAGAACACCATCGGAATCCAAGGTGCTCATATCACCCATGTGTGCTGCAACGACCGGAAAGATGCCGAGGATATCGCAAGATGCTCGCTGATTCCTAATATTGTTGACAAGCCGGAAGACATGATCGGCCAAGTTGACGCAGTAATTTGCGCAACAGATATTGGATATGAGCATATAGAGCGCTGTCGTCCGTTTATTGAAGCCGGCATTCCAATGTTTATTGACAAACCAATGGTTGACAACGAAAAAGACTTGCAGCAATTTATTAAATGGCATGAAGAAGGCCGCCCGTTCATTTCTTCCAGTTCCATGCGTTATTCCAAGTCAATGGAACCCTATTATACTAACCATTATGAATTAGGCAAGCTGATGTATATCTGCCAGCCCATGTGCAAAAAATGGGAGACCTACGGTATCCATGCGCTTGAAGGAATGTATCCGTTGCTTGGCCATGGATTCGTATCGATTCAAAACACCGGAACCTATGAACGCAACATGATCCACATCACCCATGAGAGCGGTTGCGACATCCAGATTCCTTTGTCAGCAGGCATGTATGGAGCATTTGGAACAACTCTTCTGATCGGAAGTGTCTCCCATGCGGTGGTCGGAGACGGAGATTCCTATTATGCATTTAAAAAGCAGATGGACAATTTCGTCAATTGGCTGAGAACCGGAGAGGAGCCGCAGCCGTTTGAAGATACCGAGGAACTGATGCAAATGGTCATCGGTGGAATCAAAAGCCGTGAAGAAGGCGGCAGAAAAGTTATGTTGAACGAAATAAAGCTTAAATAATCAAGGGAGGTAGATTTCATATGAAGATTTTTGACAGTTTCAATCTGTCAGGCAAGACAGCACTAGTGGCCATACCAGAGGGACCCTATGGCAAGGCGGCGGCTTCTGCTTTGAGCGAAGCGGGAGCAAAAGTATATCTTGCTTCTGATGACGTGAAAGCTGCGACCAAAGTGGCTGACGAAATAAAAAAAGAAGGTTTTTCTATCGCAGCGGTAGTCGAATATGATCCTGCAAGCGAAAAATCAATCGTCGCCCTTAAAAACAGGATCCTCAAGGAAAGCGGAAAGCTTGACATCTTCTTGTTGAATGCGGGTGAAAGATTTACAAGCG
>CAZJXH010000001.1:0-13345 GCA_964549475.1 uncultured Oscillospiraceae bacterium | reverse complement strand
TGGAATACAGGATCAAGTGCGGAACTTCTCGACAATCTCAAGAAAAACCAGATCGGAACAATGCTCGCAACAAAGATCATGGGGAGTGCAATGGCTGATAACAAAGCTGGCAGCGTGATTTTCCTTTCTTCTGTCTATGCTTTTGTCGGACCTGATGTGCACAACACCGAGAATTGCCCGGAAATGGCAGACGTTGATTTTTCCCTGGATAGAGTGTTCACTGTCGGTGGTTATGTGAATTATGCCCGCCAGGCAGCGAGTTATCTCGGTCAGTTCAATGTCAGAGTGAATACAATCGGCGCAGCACCATTGGATAAACCCGCAGAATATGCCGCAAGATTCGCGGAACGAACCACCTTGCTTCGAAATGCCAAAGAGACTGATATCAAGGGTTTGGTGGTATACCTTGCCTCGGATGCATCGACTTTTGTATCAGGCACTTCTATCCCGGTGGACGGCGGATATATTGCGAAATAAGGAGGAACGAAACAATGAATACCATGGAACGATTTTCATTAAAAAACAAGATAGCATTAATCACCGGTGGGGAAAGCCTTTATGGCAAGCAGGCATCTATCGCCCTTTGTGAAGCGGGAGCGAAACTTTATATCGCATGTCCTTTTTTGGATAAAGCAGAAGAGGTAGCGAAAGAAATCAGGGCGAACGGTGGGAATGTCCAGGCTGTTTATTATGATCAGGGCAGTGAAGACTCGATCAACACCGTAGTGAATGACGTGATGAAGAACGAAGGCCGGATCGATATTCTTATTAACGCAGCGAGAGTTCCGGGAGGAGCCGGCGGATGGGCACAGGACGAGGAAGGCCATCAGGTTTCCACAAAAATCAACTCTCTTGGATTTTTATTAATCACAAGGCTTGTCGGAAATATCATGATCAAACAGCATGGCGGTGTTATTGTCAACTTCGCTTCCATGATGGGATCGATCGGTATTGAACCCAGAAACTATGACGGTTTTCCAGAAATGCGCGAGGGTGGTTTCGGGCATGACTATTTCTTCAACAAGTCCGGCATTCTGGCTTTCACCCGCCAGGCCGCCAGTTATTTCGGAAAATACGGCGTACGCATCAATAGCCTTGCTCCAGGTGGAATCCAGTCTTATAGAACGCCGGAAGCTTTTGCTGCAAATTATGCGAAACATACCATTCTGGGTCGTATGGCAAACGATGATGATGTCAAAGGTGTTATTGTCTTCCTTGCATCAGAAGCCAGTTCTTATCTCACAGGAATCAACATCGCCATGGACGGCGGTTATACTGCCATCTGATTTCAGCAACCGGGAGTCGCACCTTGGAATTATATGCTGTTAAAACATAAAAAAGAAAAAGCAAAAAGAAAAATCGAAAATCAAAAAGAAAGAATGGGGAATAATTTTATGAACATGAGACCAAGCAGAGTACTGAAACAAATGCGTGCCGGAAAAGTCGCAACCTGCGTTAAAATCAACCTTGCTGATCCTCGGAATGCAGAAATCGCCGCTATGTGCGGATTCGACTGCATCTGGATCGACATGGAACACGTACCGAATGACAACAGTGGAATCGAGAATATGATCAGAGCGGCAAAAATATATGACTGTGACGTTTTGACAAGAGTATCCAGAGGCGGATACAGCGATTACATCCATCCCTTGGAAGCCGACTCCGCAGGCATCATGGTTCCTCACCTTATGAGCCTGAAAGAAGCAGAATATGTCCAGTATTATACAAAATTCCATCCAATCGGCAGACGGCCCCTTGACGGTGGCAACGCAGACGGAAAATTCTGTCTGGTGGATGGATTGGATTACATGAAACAAGCCAATGAAGAGCGTTTTGTCATCATTCAGATTGAAGATCCGGAGCCGCTTGCCGAATTAGATGAAATCTGCCAGGTTCCAGGAATTGATATGATTTTCTTCGGCCCTGCGGACTTCAGCCAGGGTGCTGGGATTCCGTGCGAATGGAGCAATCCTATACTTGCAGAGACCAAAAAGCTTATCGCGAAAACAGCGCGGAAGTACGGTAAATTCGCTGGTACGGTCGGCGGCATCGGCAATCATCAGGAACTGGTCGATATGGGCTACAACTTCATCAGCGTAGGCGCCGATGTCTGCGCATTGTCGGACTACTATCTGAACATCGTAAAAAATATCGATAACAAGTCCGCTGTTGATTATAAAGACATCAAGTAATCAGAACATGAATCAAAGACGCCTTTCCCTATAAAAAGGGAAAGGCGTCAATTATTATCAGTGAAATATTATGTTATTTCATCAATCCATTATTCCATTATTCGATTATGTATTAGGCATTAGGTATTAAGCATAATGGAATAGATGCGAATCATTTTCCATTATCCGTATGATCCATGTTTCTTATGTTCATGCGGTTTGCCGCAGAGAGCAAAAGACTCCATAAATACAGAACATGAAGCCAGAAGTGGTGTTGTAGATAAAGACATGAAAGCATTACAAGCGTAAATTTATGAAATCAACCGATATGAATCAAAAAGAAAAGGGTAGGGAATAGTATGTATTTAATTGGGATCGATCTTGGAACAACCGGTTGCAAAAGCATGATATTTGATTACAGCGGTAAGATCATGTCACAGAGCTATATAGAATATGGAATTATCAATGAAAAAGAGAACTTTATCGAACAGGATGCCAATCTGTGGTGGAAACTGGTGAAACAGTCTGTTGCGGAGAGCGTGGCGTCCTCCGGCGTCCGGGCGGATGAAATCAAGGCGATGAGCATCAGTTCACAGGGGATCTCTTTTGTTCCTGTGGACAAGGATGGAAACACATTATGCAATGCCATAAGCTGGCTTGACTCCAGACCGGCAGAACAGACTGAAACGGTCAGAAGAATTTTTGGAAACGAAAAGATCTTTGGCGTGACTGGTAAAATGATCAGCCCGAGCTATTCTCTGCCAAAGCTGATGTGGATCAAGGAGAACAAGCCTGATATCTATGCAAAAACAGTAAAATTCCTTATGGGACTTGATTATCTTACCTTCAAGCTGACGGGAAAGGCTGTCACCGATTATTCTATGGCATCCGGAACCATGGCATTCAATATTACAACGAAAAAATGGGATGAGGAGATTATTGCCAGGTGCGGACTGGATATCGATAAACTGCCGGATGTCCAATGTGCCGGGACCCTGGTGGGGGAGGTTCTTCCAGAAGTCGCTGCCGAGATCGGCCTTTTACCGGGCGTTAATGTCAGCCTGGGCGCGCAGTATCAGAAGTGTGCCGCCATCGGAGCTGGAATTTCAGAAGGCGTCGCAACCGTATCATTAGGAACGGCCTCTGCGATCAGTTCGGTTAATCGGATGCCAGTGTTTGATCCGGAAATGAGGGTGCCAAGTTTTGCCCTGGACGAGAATCGCTGGATTCTGGAATCTTGCATCAGTACGGCATGCATCAGCTTAAAATGGCTGAAGACCACCTTTTATGGGGATCTGGATTACGCACAGCTTGACCAGTTAGCGGAACAATCCGTGGCAGGAGCGAACGGCGTGTTATTCTATCCCCATATGGAAGGCGCTTCGACACCATATTGGAGAAATGACATCAGGGGCTTCCTGTACGGACTTTCCCTTTCTACTATGAAAGAAGATGTGGTGAGGGCTCTTCTCGAAGGCGTTGGATTCCAGATAAAAATAAATCTGGATGTGCATGAAGAGATCATTGGCAGGAAAGTGGAGGAAATCCGGATTTTCGGAGGCGGCTCAAACAGCAAACTCTGGTGCCGACTGATCGCTGATATCACCGGGAAGACCGTAAGTGTCCTTTATACATCTGAAATTGCAAATCTTGGTGCAGCCGTGCTTGCAGGAATGGGTACCGGAGTATACAGCGACAGCCGAGATGTCCTTTCGAAGGTCGGTCTTATCAAGAGGCAATATATTCCCGACCGGGAGAAGACGGCCAGGTACGATGAAGTGTATAAAAAATATCTGGAAATACAGACAAAACTGCTTTCTTAACAATTTTACAAACCCGGGGTAAAAATTTGAATCGATAATTATAGGAGGAAAAAACATGTCATTTTATTTTGGTGAACAATCGTGGCCCATGCTTGAGGCAGCTATCAAGAAAAATACAATGATCATCATCCCGATTGGAACAACGGAGGAGCATGGTCGTCATCTTCCGGTAGAGACCGATGCCATTATCGCAAAAATGTACGGTGATGGAATCGCACAGGCTCTGGAAAAAGAAAAGATTCCCGTGCTGGTTACAAGACCTATCTATTATGGATATTCCATGAATATCGTCCAGAACTGGCCGGGAACAATAAAAATCAGAACCAGAGTTTTCATGGACTATATCTATGATATGGTGGATACCCTGATGGGCATGGGTTTCAAGAAAATCACCCTGTTGGACTGCCACGGCAATCATGACGGCCTGCTTCGTACTGTCATGCGTGAAATCGCAGACAAACATGGAATTTTTATCTGTACCCTTTCACCTGGAAAGCTTTGCGATCCAACCTATCAAAAACTCAAGAAAGATCCGGCAGGCGATATCCATGGCGGCGAGTGGGAGACATCCATGGTTCTGGCCTATGATCCGTCTCTGGTCAATACCGCGGAATATACCAATGTCGATGCGATCAAATGCAACTGCGACCTTCGCGGACCGGTATCAACCTGGGGCCTTCAAAAAACCAAGACCGGCCTATATGGCGACCCTACCTATGCGACTGCCGAACTCGGGCACGCCTGCTTGAAATCCGGATGTGAAGAGGCCGCCAAGGTTCTTGTAATGTTTTATGAACTCAATATCTGATCCAAAAAAGGAGGAATTATTATTATGACAAACAACAGTACATTCACTTTTGAACCAGCACCATGGATTCCGTTCAGGGACAAAGAGGTTTGCGAACGTGTCCGCAAAATCAAGAGGGAAGACATGGAGAAGCATCCTAATCCAGATTTTAAAATCAAAATCGTTCCGGATGTGACATCTATCTGGATTTCGGACATGGTTCTTCGAATCAAAGAATCCGATGTCCTGAACAAAAAACTAGTCATGATCATGCCGAATCCTTGCCCTACAGTTTATGAGACCGTTGCAGAAATTGTCAATCGTTTCCGTATAAACTGTCGCAATGTCTACACTTTTAACATGGACGAATGGGCGGATCAGGACGGCCATATCGCTCCGGAAAGTTATGTGTCAGGGTTTAATCACTCATTTGTCAAATATTTCTATGGCAAAATCGATTCGGATCTGAGAATGAAGCGGGAGAATTGTTGCGCGCCAACAACCGAGAATATTAAAGATTACAGCAAACTGATCACCGAATGCGGAAACGGTGGAGCCGATATCTGCTACAGCGGACCCGGATGGGCTGGCCATATCGCTTTTGTCGATCCTGATGCGCCTGAGCTTGCAGCAGCCAGCATGGAAGAGTATCTGAATCTGGATGCGAGAGTGGTTACCCTTCATCTGCTGACTATCGCCCAGAATTCTCTGCACGGAGTGTTCGGTTGTAGCGGAGATTTGACCAATGTACCGCCAAGAGCCGCTACCATCGGGCCTGCGGATGTCCGCAGAAGCCGCAATCGTTTTGAAATGCATGACCTGAGCACGATGGGATCGGATTCCAGCTGGCAGAGAATGACTTCGCGACTGGTTTTGTACGGACCTCCGACGCAACAGGTTCCGTCTTCTATCCTTCAGCTGATGCCCACCTCGGTTTATGTCGGGGAGAAAATTGCAAAAGAGTTCGAATGCTGGTAGACTGTAGGATATTAAATTTTTAACATTTCAGGATTTCAAGGAAAACTGCTTATAAAATCACGGAGGATCATGAATATGAATTATATTGATATCAACGGATTGAAAATATCCAAAATGACACTTGGTACCGTTCAGCTTGGATTAAATTATGGAATGGCGAATACAACTGGAAAACCATCTCTCGAAAAATCATTTGAAATTTTGGATGCGGCTATCATAGGAGGGGTCAATTCGTTTGATACTGCGAACGGATATGGCGATTCCGAGGAAGTCATCGGCAAATATCTTTCCAGTCCTGCTTGCAAGATCAAGAACGAGGTTTTAACAACCAAATTCGGAATTGATGCGACAAAAGGAACCGATCCCGCATCTATCGAGAAGCAGATTTATGATTTCGCAGAATTATCACTCAAAAGACTGAATATCAAAAAAATACCGATTTATATGCTGCATGCGGCAAAGGATATGACCCAGTTTGGAAACAGTGTTCCAAAGACTCTGGAGAAACTGAAAAGAGACGGGCTGATCGAACGGGCTGGCGTATCGGTATACAATCCGCTTGAAGTGGAAGAAATGCTGAAAAACGATCTTTATGAAGCCATCCAGATGCCGATGAACGCATTCGATACGAAATTTGTCGAGTTGGGATTACTTGAAAGATTGAAGGGAAAGAGCTGTATTGTCTTTGTCCGAAGTGTTTTTCTACAAGGCCTTTTCTTTATGGATCCGGAAAACCTGCCGGACAGTATTGCATCAACAGGGATTTATCTCAAACGCTTCAACACCATTGCGCAACAAGAAAACCTTAGCATTGCGCAACTTGCCTTGGCATTTATCCGTGATCTGGATGGTGTCACAAGCGTCGTTCTGGGGTCAGAGACACCGGAGCAGGTTGACGCAAATGTGAAATTGATGCAATGTCCGGCTTTGAGCGCGGACGCTACAGCGAAGCTCCATAAATTATCAACAGAAGCGCCTGTTGATATTATCATGCAAGAGCTTCACGAAAGCTACAGACGTAAAAACGGGTAAACAACATAGACTTTTTTATTGTTTTAGGAGAATTTGTATGAAAAATTTATTTTCTATGGATGGGAAAGTCGTATATGTTATTATTGTTCCAGGAGTTATAAATTTTACAAGAAGGAAGAAAAAATGGAAGATATAAACAATGCTAAAACGATGTCTACATTATTAATCATAAATGCCGAAGTCGTTATGAATGATGTGATTTTGTCCAATCATACCGTATATTGTGTCAATGGGAAAATCAAGAGCATCACTCCTTCCAAAGAGACGGACTTGATGACTGCGGATGAAACACTGGATGCCGCAGGATTTTATGTCGCACCCGGGTATATTGATCTTCATATCCACGGCGCCAGGGGACTGGCGGCCCACAAGAGCGTGGAAGAAGTCGAAGGACTTTCCAGGGTGCTGCCCGAATACGGGGTCACCGGATTTCTGCCGACCATTACTCCCTTCTCGTCCGAAGAGAAGGACTTGGCTTATTTGCGATCCTTGACCGGAATCGCAGCGGATGGCACATCGGTCCTGGGGTATTTTCTGGAAGGCCACTTCCTTCAATTGACAGGAGCGATTGCAAACATCCCGAAAAACAGGACTAAAAAAAGGGTGAATGACCTGATTGAAGCGGCAGCCCCCTATAAGCTGGTGTTTGGCATATCCCCCGAAGTGGAAGGGATCGAGCAATTGATTCCGGAAATGACAAAACAGGGATTTCCGGCTTTCATCACCCATACCATGGCCAATGCGACGCAGACGAAAAAAGCGATTGAAGCAGGGGCCACTCATGCCACCCATTTTTATGACGTATTTCCATACCCGGGCAACAAAGAAAACGGCGTCAGAGGGTGCGGCACAGTAGAGGCAATCATGGCGGATCCAAGGGTCAATGTGGATTTCATCCTGGACGGAGAACATGTCGAGCCGATCGCAGTCGAAATGGCCCTTGTCTGCAAAGGGCGGGACAATGTGTCGCTGATTACGGATGCCAATGTCAATGCGGGATTGCCGGCCGGGAGATATTCCGGACTTGACAATACCGAAATTATTGTCGAATACGAAGGCGGCCCGGCTAGAATAGCCGATGGACCTTTAAAAGGCGGCCTTACCGGCAGCGGCCTCACCATGGACAGAGCCGTCAGAAATGCGGTGGCACTCCTGGGGCTGGACATTCCGCTCGCTGTTGCCATGGGGTCCGCGAATCCGGCACGCGTTCTGGGTCTTCAAGGCCAAAAAGGATATATCAAAGAAGGATACGACGCGGATCTGCTGTTATTGGACAAAGAGCTGAACGTGCTGAAATGCTGGGTGGGACAGAAGTGCTGTTTTACGAAATAATCCGACGATTGAAAAGAGGAAAAGGGAGAGACAATGAGTAAAAAAAGATATCCGCGGACAATTCTGGCAACCGTATGCATTCCATGGACCGAATCCTTCGAACTGGACGAAAAAATCCTTCGGGACGAAATTCAGAACCTTATCAAGAGAGGAATCCACAACATCTATCTTTTTGGTACCGCGGGAGAGGGATATGCTGTGACAGACGAACAGTTTGAAGCGATCGTCCGGATCTTCGCAGAGGAAATGAAAGGACCCGATCGGTATCCGATGGTCGGACTGATCAGCCTGTCATTCGGCACCATGCTGGAACGGCTCGCAAAGGCGTATTCGTATGGAATCCGGGATTTCCAGTTTTCCCTGCCGAGCTGGGGCGTCCTGACGGACAGTGAACTGAATTCCTTTGTGCACAAGCTCTGCGATCCCTATCCGGACTGCAGATTTCTGAACTATAATCTAATGCGGACAAAACGGGTTCTGGGAATTCGCGATTATGAGAAACTGGCGGAGGAAGTGCCGAATTTTGCCGGCGTGAAATACAGCAATCCGGATATCGCAACCATTGTGGACATTGCCAAAAGCTCCTGCCCTTTGCAATTCTTTCTGACCGAAATCGCTTTTGGCTATGCAAGCATGGTCGGCGAGTTCGGGTATCTGATCTCCATTGGCACGTCCAATATCGCAAGAGCCTGGGAATATTACCAGGCCGGAGTCCATCAGGACAAAGACAAGCTTCTTTCGCTCCAGCAGGAATGCTGCCAGCTTTCCAAGGGTTTGATGAAAGCACTCGGCAGCAATCGGATGGACGGAGCGTATGATAAAGTATTCAGCAAGCTGATTGACAACCGCTTCCCGCTGCGTCTCCTTCCGCCTTATGAATATGCGAGCGAGGAAGACTTCATCCGGTATCGCAGCTTCCTTGAGAAGGAACATCCGCAATGGCTGGAAAAGCAGCCAAAAAATTAGAAATAGAGTAAAATACTGAAAAAGAAAACCATCGAAGAACAAAAAGAAAAAATGAATATTTGGAGGAAAAAACATGATTGTAGACAACATTAAAAATGCAGCCCTTTATTTCGGGATGAGCCAGAGGATCGAGAAAGCGCTCCGGTATCTGCAGCAGCATGATTTCACTACAATGGACACCGGGAAATATGAAATCGACGGAAACGATGTTTTTGCTCTCATACAGAAATATGACAGCAATCCACTGTCCGCAGGCCTTTGGGAAGCGCACAGGAATTTCATTGATGTACAATATGTAGCAAACGGAGCGGAACAAATGGGGTATGCTTTTATCGAACCCATGAAAGTATCCAAGGAATATGATCCGGAGAAAGATTGTCTGCTTCTGGAAGGAAAGGGGAACATGCTGGTTTGCAATCAGGGAACTTTCGCCATTTTCGGGCCGGCGGATGCTCACATGCCCTGCATCGCGATCGACGCGCCTCATCCGGTTGTCAAGGTTGTCGTGAAAGTCAGAATTATTTAAATAATGATTGAGTGCAGTACTTCTACCAGGCTTCTGAATAAGCAAAAATATACCAGGCGATTTATTAAGTATAAGGCAGCAATGCGGAGGAGAAAATAAGATTGACTCTTCGAAAAAGGAATTGTACAATAAGCCAAAAGGCTGGAATATTTCTCTGGTTTGAATTCGGTCGAGGACTACTATTGAAATTGGACTTGAAATTGGAGGCCGGTCACTTTTTGAAAGGTCTGTTTTATGAATAAAAAAAACAATCGGCCAACATTGAAAGACATTGCCAGGGAGACCGGGTTCAGCGTTAACACGGTGTCCCACGCTTTAAGGAATATGCCGGACATATCCCCGCAGACCCGTGAATTGATTCAGGCACATTCACACAAGATCGGTTATTTAAAAAACGCTTTGGCATCTTCCTTAAGATTGGGCCGAACCAAGACGCTTGCTGTCATCATCCCGGATGTATCCAATCCCTTTTTCGCGTTTACGATGGAAGAAATTGAGCGAGGGGCTCGCGAGAAAGGCTATTCCACCTTTTTACTCAATACGTTCGAAAGCGGGGAGTACGAATTAACGGCAATTAAAACAGCTTTGAAAAAAAATGTTGACGGCATAATATTCAGCCCTGCTCAAAGTTCATTGGATAATGTGAAAATCCTGATAAAATCAGGGACGCCTTTTGTTTTGTATGCACGATATTTCGAGGATGTCGAGACCGACTATGTTGTTGGAGATGATGAAATGGGCGGATATCAGGCAACTGCATACTTAATAGAAAACGGGCATCGAAATATTTTGCTCTTGAATGGTTTTTCAGCGCATAATTCTGCGGCAAAAGAGCGCAAAAACGGCTATATCCGCGCACTCCGGGAATTCGGTCTTCCGATTCAGGAAGATCTGATCTGTGAAATCTCAGCCAAAGGAAATGACTGCGCAGAATGCCTGACATCCATCATTGAGAAACGACGGGACATTTCAGCGATTTTCGCATATTCTGATCTCATGGCATGGTCTGCAATGACGTGCTTGTCTAAACATAACCTCGTTGTACCCGACGATATATCGATTGTTGGTTTCGACCACATTCAAGCCCATTTGATGATTCCTTTTCCGATTACAACAATCGATAATCATCTTATGCCGATGTCCAAGGAAGCGCTTCGGGTGCTGCTACAGAAAATCAATGACTCTGCTTATGTCGACTCTGCCTGCAAGACGGTTTTGCCGACGGAACTCTACATCGGCAATACCGTCAAAAAGCTTAACTGAAAACAATCAGAACTACAATTTTTTATCCATTCTTCATTCCGATTCAACAGGCTTTCCTTCGAAGGTTTGTTGCTTTTTACGTTATTTTAATCGTTTCTGGTTATTGAATAAACCCGAATGCTCCATCCGATAAAATTAAAAATCCAGGGTAATCACTTACAGAAAAAAACGAAACATAACGAAATATGGGGACGGTTCTTGTGTTGCATTTTATTTTGTTTATGCAACACAAGAACCGTCCCCATATTGCATTTGATAATAACTAAAAAACCAAAAAAAATCAAAATCAGCAATACTTGTTGACAATAAATCTGACTTAATATATAATCATTATCGTTAATGCCGTTGCAAATTTTGTGCAATATGGTAAATAAAAGAATGGAGGAAATAGTAATGAAAAAAATCTTGACCGGTATTTTAATTGCTGCAATGACTTTGTCACTGTTCGGTTGCGGTAGCGCAACGCCCAGTAGCTCTTCAACCTCCTCAAAGACCTCGACTGCGTCATCTGGAAAAACCGAACTCAAAATCGGTGTTCTGGTTTGGAAGTATGATGACACCTATGGATCCACGGTCCGTGCGGCTTTGGAGAAGTATGCAAAAGAAATCGGAACTGAAATGGGTCTGACGATCAAACTCGACATGCAGGATGCCAATGACTCGATGGCTACCCAACTGGAACAAGCTACGGTTATGTTTGCCGCAAAGCCTGATTTCGTTATCGTCAATCTGGCGGAGGTTGCTTCCGGACAGAGTATTGTTGATATTGCCAAGCAAAACAATGTACCATTCTTGTTCTATAATAAAGAACCTACCAAAGAAACCATCAAAGCGGTCGTGCAGGATTCCGGCTCCATCTTCGTTGGAACCACCCCGCGTGAAGCCGGTGACATGCAAGGAGAAATCCTGGCGGATCTGTTTGCCAAGAATGCAAAGATCGATATAAACGGCGATGGCAAACTCCAATATGTCATGTTCGAAGGCGAAGCCAACAACCCGGAGGCAATCGCCCGTACAAAATATTCTGTTGAGACCGCAATCGCCAAAGGCCTCAAACTGGAGCAACTCGGCGAAACTCTTGTCTGCAACTGGGATCAGGCTGCCGCACAGGATGCCATGACCGCGACTTGGGCCAAATACGGCAAAAAGATCGAAGTCATCTTTGCGAACAATGACATGATGGGCCTTGGCGCGCTTGCCGCCCTGAACTCTGCCGGATACAATACCGGTAAAACCGGCGATCCTTCTATCGTTGTAATCGGTGTTGATGCCGTCGATTCTGCAATCGCATCCATCAAAGCCGGCGGAATGACAGCTACTGTCAAACAGGATGGAGATGCTATGGGCAAAGCGGCGATGCGTCTGGCTATCAATGGCGCTCTGAAAAAGGCATGGCTGGATGGCACCACTTACAAGCTGGCCACCGACGGTTATTCCATTCGTATCCCTTATGCTAAAATCACTGGCTGATACCCTGCCAAAATCTCTGCCAAGATATTTTATTCCAACGATGACCATGGAGGATACCCGTTATGCGGGCATCCTCCATGGATTAAAAACAGAAATTCGAGGAAATCTATGGAACAAGAATACTTGTTAGAAATGATCGATATCGAGAAGTCTTTTCCTGGCGTCAAAGCTTTAGACAAGGCACAGCTGCAGCTCAAGCATGGAACAGTGCATGCCTTGATGGGGGAAAATGGCGCCGGGAAAAGCACCTTGATGAAATGCTTGTTTGGCATTTACAAGAAAGACGAAGGGATTATCAAGGTCGAAGGCACACAGGTTAATTTTACAAACCCCAAGCATGCTCTTGAAAACGGGGTTATAATGGTTCACCAGGAATTGAACCAGGTACTCAGGCGAAGTATCATGGAAAATGTATGGCTCGGCCGTTTCCCGACGAAAGCCGGCTTTATCGATCACAAGAAAATGGTGATCGACACCAAGAAAATTTTTGATGAGCTTGAGATTGATGCGGATCCCAGAGAGCTGATAGGAAATCTGTCCGTCTCCAGACGTCAGATGATTGAGATCGCAAAGGCCGTTTCTTACAACGCCAAGATTCTTGTCCTGGACGAACCAACCTCATCATTGACCGACGAAGAAGTCAATCATCTTTTCAGGATAATGAACAAGCTTACGGCACAAGGCATCGGAATTATTTACATATCACACCGGATGGAGGAAATTCTCCGCATCTGCTCGGATGTCACGATCATGCGTGATGGCAAGTGGGTCGCAACCCGTCCGGCCAAAGAACTGGATTCAAATGAAATCATCCGCCTGATGGTCAATCGGGATATGAGCCATCGTTTTCCGCCCAAAAACAATATACCGGGCGAGACCCTGCTGGAATGTGAACACATCACCGGGAAATACATGCCGACTTGCAGCGATGTGAGTTTTACCTTGAGGAAAGGCGAGATCCTTGGCGTTGCCGGACTGGTCGGGTCACGCCGCACAG